>JBHIBM010000040.1:0-10423 GCA_046759085.1 Candidatus Zixiibacteriota bacterium | reverse complement strand
ATGACTTCCGCTCACAGTTGACCCCGGATAGATTCACCCTGGACCAGAATTATCCTAATCCCTTCAACTCCAACACCACTATCAGGTATTCAGTGAGCGCAAGCTATCCAGTCCAGGTGCGCCTGAAGGTTTTCAATATATCCGGACAGGAAGTCCGAGACCTAGTCGACAAGGTCCAGCGGACGGGGAGTTACTTTATCACCTGGGATGGATGCAATAGCAGGGGAGAGGAGGTTTCCTCTGGCATTTACATATATCGCCTAAGTCTCGGAGACGGAGCTACTTCTCAGCGCAAGATGCTGCTTTTGAGGTAGTCTGCTCCTGCTCCTGGCAGCCTAGTCTTATTTCATCGAAATATCTGGAATTCAGCAGCTCTTCGTTTCTTTGTTTTTGAGCTAATCTATACAGGATTCTCTTCGCGCCTCTTATGGTGATTCTTTGCCTTCTGAATGCATCCAGAAAATAGAGGAAGTGCAGCTTGTCCCCGTTTTTTCCCTTCCCTTTCAGTTTACCCCAGATGTGCAAGGCGGCACTGACCCTGCGGCCGTCCCCCGGGGTTTGAGACAAGGCGCTTTCGATCTCAGAAAAGATTCGCATAATAGTTTCGTTGGTCATCGGAGTCTGTAGAAGCACCTGAATCCCTTCATAGATCTTGGGGGAGTGCTCTAAAATTAAGTAACGGTACTCGAGCCATCTGTTCAGCATCTCCTGGTAACGAGGACTCATGAATGCCTTGACCTCGGCTTCCCTCTCGTGCTTTGACCAGGCTCCCTGGTACGTTTCTGGCCTCCTCTGGAGAATCGTGCCCGCCCCTCTTTCGTCTTTAGACAAGTCCACCCTAAAGGCTGTCGAGTCTTCCGTCACCGGACCGAAAACATTGCTGTTTCTGATCTGCTCCCTGAAGCTCGCCGGGTTGACATACTCTTGCAGCACCTCCTCCAGCTCATCATATCTGTCGATTCTAATGATTCTCTGCCTCAGCCTGTTGGCATACAGCAGTCCTTTAATATACCAGCCGATGCGGGAACGCATCCTCTTCATCGCTCTATCCTCGCCAATCTCTTCTCGCGTGAATCGGACATGCTTCAAAAAGACTTCAATTCGCTCCTCGATGGCCGGCTCCGGCAGCAGTTCCCCGGCACTTAGGTAATGATTGGTTTTTGAGAAAATCCAGGGATTCCCCAGTGCGGCTCTCCCGATCATCACGGCATCGCAGCCGGTTTCGTCGAGCATCCTTTTGGCGTCCTGAGGGGTTTGGACGTCTCCGTTGCCGATCACAGGTATTTTGACGGCTTCTTTCACCTTTGCGATCAGCTCCCAGTCGGCGTTTCCCGAGAAGCCCTGCCTCTGAGTTCGGGGATGGATTGTCACCGTCCTGCAGCCGAGCGACTCTGCCATCTGAGAGGCTTCGACCACCACCGAATCTTCATCCCAACCGGAGCGCAGTTTCAGGGTGACCGGTAACTCCGTAGCTTCGATCATTCTTCTCAGGATCTCTTCGAGCAGCTTCAAGTCCTTCAACAGAGCGGCCCCGCCCTCTTTTCTCACGACCTTTCTGACCGGACAGCCGGCGTTGAAGTCTATGAAATCGGGCCTGAACTCCTCCGCGACTCTCACTCCTACCTCTGCACTTTCAGGACGTGACCCAAACAGTTGGGCTCCGATGGGCCGCTCCTCCTCCGTGAAATTCAGAAGTTGTAGACTGGGCCGATTCCTTCTCAACAAACCCTCGACACTCACCATCTCCGTGAAAACCAGGCCAGCCCCGAAGGATCTGGCCAATCTGCGGAATGCTGAGTCCGAAATCCCCGCGAGTGGCGCCAGCACCGTCTTGCTCTCAATTGTTATTCTATCGATTTTCATTTCCTCAAAAGATAAGGGAAAATCGCAGGTTCGCAACCATTTTCGGGCTTGGGGTTGGACAGAGGAGGTCTTTCATCTGGCCTCCGAAGAATGAAAATCGACCAGGTAGTTGACTTTCTCTGAAGTTGTAACATATTTGGACTGCTGGCGTCGATAAAACACTCTTTGGAAAGACCCGATGACTACAAGAGCTTTGTCGCTTTCGATCTTTCCGCTTCTACTCTTCTTCATTTCCTGTGGCGGAGAGAAAAATCCCAAAGGGGTGGTCAAGGATTTCATCTGGGCGGTTCAGGATTCCGACTCCGCAACCATTGTGAGCTGTCTGGATTTGGATACCATCGTCAGAAGAAGCCTGAAGACGACCTCGCCGGAGGACAGTCTGCTGCTCCTGGGCATTTACAAGGAGAAGATCTTGGGAACTCTCCTGGGCGATGGCCATCGTCGCATCACCTGGCTTAAGAGTCAAATCGTCTTAGGTGCTGAGGAGATTCGAGATAATCTCGCAGAGGTGGAGGTCTCCTTCATCGACAAGGAGACCGGCAGGCAGAATTACACCAAAATGCAACTCAGGGAGACGGAAGAAGGGTGGAAGATCATCTATTTCTATTAGTAGTCGGTGACGGACAGCGGTGACCACCTGCTCCACTCAGACGATACCAACCTCCCCAACTCTGAAGTATGAACTGAAAACAGTGACCGTCCCCTTTCTCTTGCCAAAACCTTTCCGATATTTTATCATATAAAGCAATTGAGGGGGTCTTTTCTTAGGGTGAGCGATGTTTAAGAAAGCCGTTACCAAGATCTTCGGGACCAAGCACGAACGGGACGTAAAGAGAACGAGGCCGCTGGTCGAGGAGATAAATCGCGTTTACGAGACTCTCCACACTTCTTCGGATTTCGAGCTCAGAGCTAAAACCGGGGAGTTCAAAGAGCGCTTGGAGGAGAATGAAACCCTCGAGGATATCCTGCCGGAGGCTTTTGCGGTGGTGAAAGAGGTCTGCAAGCGCTTGGTGGAGAGGGAAGCCTCTTGGTACGTCTGCGGCATCAAAACCGAGTGGAACATGATCCCCTTCGACGTCCAGCTCGTTGGCGCGATCGTTATCCACCAAGGGAAGGTTGCGGAGATGTCCACCGGGGAGGGGAAGACCCTGGTAGCGACGATGCCGGCATATTTGAATGCCCTCACCGGCAAAGGGGTTCACATCGTCACCGTCAATGACTATCTGGCTTTGAGGGATTCGGAATGGATGGGGGAGATTTACAGGTTTTTAGGTCTCACGGTCGGCTGCATCCAGCATGACATGGACAATGAGGAGAGGAAAGAGCAATACAATTGCGACATTACATACGGTACTAACAACGAGTTCGGTTTCGATTATCTCCGCGACAACATGGCCTTTCACCCCGACAGCCGGGTGCAGAGAGGTTTCAATTTCGCGATAGTCGACGAGGCCGACAGCATCCTCATCGACGAGGCCCGAACTCCCTTAATCATCTCTGGACCGGTGGCGGTCGCCGACCGAACCGGGGAACTGTTGAAGCTCAAACCGCTGGTCGAAAAGGTGGTCAAGGCTCAAAACCGTTTGGTCCGTGAGTTCGTCCATGAGGGCACAAGGCTCCTGAAAGAGGACCGGGTAGAGGAGGCCGCCGAGAAACTCCTTGTGGCTCAGCGCGGCGCACCCAAGGATGACGAGCTTTTGAAGCTGTATAAGGAGAAGGGGATCAGGAAACTTGTGACCGACGCCGAGCTGGGCTTCCTTCGGGACAAAAGACTTCCTGAGATCGATGACCAGCTTTACTTCGTTGTGGAGGAGAAGGAACACACTGTCTACTTCCAGGAAAAGGGACGGGGCTTTTTCTCCTCCAGCGCCCCCAAGACCACGCTGATGGAGACTCCAGAAGACAGAGAGCAACAAGCACGTTACCGCGACCCCTTTGAGATACCCGATCTGGAGGCGGAATTCGAGAGAATCGATCACGACAAGAGTCTGGAGTCGGAGGAGAAATACGAGCGCAAGAAAGAGACCGAGAAACTGTATTATGATCTCACCGAGAGATCTCACTATATCAATCAGCTTCTGAAAGCCTATTGCCTTTTCAAAGAGGACGTCGATTACATCGTCGCCGGAGATGACGGGGAGAGGGGCAAAAGCGGGAGAGTGATTATCGTCGACCAGTTCACCGGACGTCCTCTCCCGGGAAGGCGCTTTTCGGAGGGGTTGCATCAGGCCATTGAGGCCAAACACTACGGGCGGGTGAGGATCGAAAGGGAGACTCAAACCTACGCCACCATCACCCTGCAGAACTACTTCCGGATGTATGACAAACTTTCAGGAATGACCGGCACTGCCGAGAGCGAGGCCGCCGAGCTCTATGAAATCTACAAGTTCGACGTGGTCAAAGTTCCCACCAATCGACCGGTGAGACGGATTGATGACGACGACGTGATTTATAGGACCAAGAAGGAGAAATATGCCGCTGTCGTTGAAGAGGTCATAAGAGTTCACGAGCAAGGACGCCCGGTCCTGGTGGGGACTACCTCGGTGGAGGTCTCGGAGTTGATTGCGCGCACACTCAAATCCAAAGGTTACAAGGGAACCGTGGTGAATGCCGGTCAGATGGAGCAAGCCGCCGCCAAGGAGATAGATACAAAAAGCCGCAAGGGATGGGCGGAGTTCTACAAGGAGACCCAGAGGGAACTGCGGAATCTCCAAGAGAAGATGCAGAGTGAAACCGACCAGGATAGAAAGAACTATCTCAAAGAGAAAATAGAGAACCTCAAATACCAGGTCAGCACCAAGGATCGGCGCTACCAGAGACGCAAGGGACAGATCATGGGGGAGTGGGAGTCGAGGATTGTCGCCGAGGCCGGCTTTGAAGGTGCCGTCACCATCGCTACGAATATGGCGGGGAGAGGCACCGACATAAAACTCGGCCCCACGGTTGTGAAGCATCCACGCTGTCGCCTGATCGCCCCGTGGGAGAATGGAGATAACTGTCCCGACTTAGAGGAGCTCAACTGCTACCAAGAGGTCCCCTGTGGCCTGCACATCATCGGCACCGAACGCCACGAGTCCCGCAGGATTGACCTGCAGTTGAGAGGGCGTGCCGCCAGACAGGGGGATCCCGGTTCCTCCCGCTTCTTTATCTCATTGGAGGATGACCTCATGCGGCTTTTCGGCTCCGAGAGAATTGCCGCAGTCATGGACCGACTGGGGGTGAAGGAGGGGGACGTAATCCAGCATCCCATGATCACCAAAGCCATCGAGCGAGCTCAAAAGAGGGTGGAGGCTCAGAACTTCGCCATGCGCAAGAGGCTTTTGGAGTATGATGACGTTATGAACCGCCAGCGAGAGGTCATATACGATCGGCGCACCGCAGCCCTGGAGGGAGAAAACCTCCGGGAAGAGGTTCGGGAGATGATCGAAAAGGTGCTGGAGAAACAGCTGGATAGCCACTGTCCCAGAGACCAGGAACCGGAGGAGTGGGACTTACAGGGTCTGAGCTTTCAGCTCTCCAGGATTTTCAAGATGTTCGTCACCTTCCCGAGGGAAGAGATTCCCAGGCTCACCAAGGAAGGATTATACGAAAAGTTCGCCCAGCTGGCAGGGGAAACTTACGACCGCCTGGAAAGAGAGCTGACGCCGGAGAAGATGCGAGAGCGGGAGAGGGTATACATGCTCCAGACCCTCGACTACTACTGGAAGTCCCACCTTTACGAGATGGATGAGCTCAAGGCCGGTGCCGGACTCCGAGCCTATGGGCAGAGGGATCCTCTGGTGGAGTACAAGCGGGAATCGTTCGACATCTTCACGGAGATGCTGGACAAAATCGACGAGGCGGTGGTGTTCAATATTTTGAACACCGTTACTCCGGAGGGATCTCGCCTGGGGCTGAGCAAAAAGGCCGAAGAACCGCAACTGGTGGAGGTGAAGGAATCCGGTCTGAACCTCCTGCGTGTCGATCAAACTCCTGCGGCCACCACGAAGGTCAAGAAAGCTCCTTTGAGAGTGGGACAAAAAATCGGGCGCAACGATCCCTGTCCCTGTGGCAGCGGCAAGAAATACAAAAAATGCTGCGGCGCATGAGCTCGATGGGAACAACTGCGGCCGAACCCGCATTCCGATAGCCGATGGCCGCACTTCAAAAGGGATTGAAAAACCTTCAGGTCAGATTTGATTAGATAAAGAACCGGTTAAACCTCTTTGAGGGAGTATAGATGACAGAACTTTCCGACTATAAAGGTTTTTGGTCCTATGCGGAGGTGAAGGAGGGGAGGGTCACTCCGGTCAGTTACGAGGCTTTGGGGCAGGCTAAGAAACTGGCGAGCGAAAAGGGAACCGGGGTCTGTTCTGTTCTCATTGGCGAGGGACTAAGCGAGCAGGCTCAGGAGCTAATCAAAAGAGGCGCCAACAGAGTCATCTGTGCCGAAGTCTTGGGTCTCACCGCTTTTGTTGACCAGGTTTACGCCCGGATTCTGGCGGATTTGGTCGAGGAGCACAAGCCGGAGGCTTTGATCGGAATAGCCTCCTTTTACGGCAAGGCGTTATTCCCTCGCCTGGCAGCAAAGCTCAACACCGCCCTGGCTTCGGATGTGACCGGTCTGGAGTCTGGTGGTGAGAATGGTAGCATTATTGCCACCCGTCCCACCCACGGAGGCAATGTGATGCTGCAGGTCTCCTGCCCGAATTCCCGGCCTCAGTTAGTGACGCTTAGACCTAAGGCCTTTTCCGAGGCCGGGGTGGAGGAGGGTGGAAGTGGGGAGGTCGTCACAAAAAACTACGATCTGGACAGTCTCCAGCCGGGCAGCAAGGTAACTGAAGTGATCAAGGAAGGTGGTCAGCAGATTCCTCTCACCGAAGCCGACATCATCGTCTCCGGTGGGAGGGGAGTCAAAGACACTAAGAATTTCCCGCTGGTTCAGGAGCTTGCGGACGCCTTCAGCGGGGCTTTGGGGGCCTCCCGTGCTGCCGTTGACGCCGACTGGATTCCTTATGCTCATCAGGTCGGACAGACCGGCAAGACTGTTAATCCAAAGCTTTACATTGCCTGCGGTATCTCCGGAGCTATTCAGCACTTAGCGGGGATGCAGTCATCCAAAGTCATCGTCGCCATAAACAGGGACCCGGAGGCTCCAATATTCAACGTCGCCACCTACGGCATCGTGGGAGACCTCTTTGAGATCGTTCCGGCTCTCGCTAAGAAGGTAAAGGAGGCCCTCGGAAAGTAGCATGTAGTGGAAAACTTCAGCTTTCCATCTCAGTTGTGTAATCTATATCGACATTTATGCCGTTTGCCAGTTGCTGTAAACCTTTCCTTCCATCTTGGATGACCTGACGCTGACAACTCATTCACGAATCCATCAAATCCCATTTCCTTTTGTGGACAGATTTCCTGATTATGGTCTTAGGCCGGGTTCTCTAAGCTACGATCATACCGACTCGACAGACACTTGCCTCCACACGTTAGAAACCTAAAAACCTGCCATAGCCAGTTACCGTTTTCAAGACCGTGACAAAAGACCCTGCCAGTATCCCCGTTGTCAAGAGAAGAATCCGCGATCACACCGAAGGGAGTATTATCGGCAGCATCCTGCGGATGAGTCTCCCCTCGATGGTAGGCTTCGCCTCCGGCAACATATACGACATTGCCGATATGTTCTGGGTGGCGAAGTTGGGAGCCAAGCAGGTAGCGGCGGTGACGATCTTTACGGCTTTCTACTGGGTCATCGGAGCTGCCAACATGATTGCCGGGACTGGATCCGTGGCTGTAATCTCTCGCCGATACGGAGAGAAGGATTACCCCACAACCGCCGCAGTCATAAAAGAGACCTTTATTTTGAAATGGGCCCTGGCGATCTTTTTCGGAGCTCTCGCTTATCCTTTCCTGCACAAGATCCTTCTGATCCTGGGGGCGGAACCGGAGGTCGCGGCACTCGGCGTCAGCTATGGGCGGATTCAGTTTTTGGGATTGGGTTTCTGTTTCTCCGCTTACACCATCTACACTGCCCTGAGGAGTGTCGCTGACCCCAACAAGGCCATGTTCATAATGGTGGGGGGAGCGCTGCTGAATATGGTTTTGGATCCCTTTCTGATCTTTGGGTGGTGGATTTTCCCGGAGATGGGGCTCGTCGGAGCGGCTGTGGCCTCTGTTACATCCTATGCCGTGATCTTCATCGTGGGCCTCTACATCTTCTTCGGAGGTAAGACCAACATCCGCCTGAAACTGAAGGGCGAGGTGGGTATGAGGCTAAGGTCCATACTCGAGATTTTCACAATTGGCATTCCTGCGGGGATAAACTCAATCTCCTGGTCACTCTCCCGAGTTGCAATCATGCCGATAATCGCGATCTTCGGAACCTCGGTGGTGGCCATCTACGGCGTGGGGATGCGGATTTCCGCTTTAGGGATTATGATTATAGTCGGGCTGGGACTAGGCGTCTCCTCTCTTATCGGACATAACCTGGGTGCAGAGAAGTTCGAGAGAGCCAAAGAGACTGCACGACAGTCGATCCTCTTGAGTATGGGGATTATGGGG
The DNA here is from genome assembly GCA_046759085.1 of Candidatus Zixiibacteriota bacterium. GTDB lineage: Bacteria > Zixibacteria > MSB-5A5 > DG-27 > DG-27 > DG-27. The sequence continues at coordinate 2,023 of JBHIBM010000040.1, read as the reverse complement.
TTTTTCTCCATCGTAAATCTGATCTTCGCTCCCCAGATAGTCTGGCTTTTCTTTAAGACCCCGGAGATGCTCTCCTTAGGGACTGCAATTCTCAGGATCATCGCCGTCTGTTTCCCCTTCCTCGGCCTTTTCATAGCGATGGAGGAGATTTACACCGGCGCCGGCGAAAACAAGCCCGCAATGGTTTTCAGTCTTGTTCACTCCTGGGTCCTGGAAATCCCGATGGCACTGGCTTTGACAAGACTGTTTATGGTGAATCAGAACGGGGTCTGGTGGGCATTAACGGTAGCCTCCATCCTCAGCGCCCTGCTTTTTTACCTCTGGTTCCGACGAGGGGGATGGCTACAGAAAAAGGTTTGAACTGTCCGGATCCTCTCTCAGAATCTCCAGCACTTCATCTGTCAATCTGGCTCTATAGCCAAGACCGGTCGAATTTAAAGAGAGCATGATTCTCTTTATCTGGAGTATGTCAGAGATTCTGACGAGCTTCACCTCTTTTATCTCCACGGTATCTACGGCATGAGGCTCCCCGCGGAGGTATTTGACCTTGAATATATGCGTTTTCCAATCGATTCTGTCGTCACCACAGGTGAAGGTAACATTAATCCTCAAGAGGTATTTCTCAATCTCGACATCGACTCCGGTCTCCTCGTAAATCTCCCTCTTTGCCCCGTCTTCGAAGCTCTCACCGCGGTGAAGTCCCCCTGAGGGGGCGCGGTACATCCCCGGGGGATACCAGTGCTTGACGATGAAGATGAGCTCCTCACCCTTGAAGATGAAAAATGTCAAATCGTGTGAGCGCCCATCCTTCTGGCTTTCTCTTATACTCGTGAATTCCTCCAGGGAGGTCTCAAGCTGCATTTGAAGGTCTTTGGGAACGCCGTACTTCGCCTCCACCTCTTTTATCATCGAAGAGCTAAAGTACATTGTAACCTCGTCACACTCGTTGATCTCTATCCACTCAGCCCTTGATTGTCAAATACAACCGCTGAAGACAAGAATGTCGCCGGTGATGAGACTGAAAGAGAATCTCCGAGAGAAAATTCAGGAGGGAGGTCCCGTCACAGCCGGCTGAAGCTCATGTGAACACCTGCAAGACAGGATTTCTCGGTCGGAGGGCGCGTCCTGTGCTCTGAACTTACTTGATCTCGAAGCTCAGCTCCTTCAGAACCTCCCCGCCGGCATCGACAACTTCAACCTTCCAGTCGCCGGCCATCTCCGAGGTGATGGTCTTGTAGCTCCAGGTGCGCATACGAGGATATCTAACCTCCAGTTCAACGTTGGCGACATTTTCCCCATCCCAATACCACTTGTGAGTGACAAAGATGGTATCGCTTGCACCTACAATTTCCGTCCAGCACCAAACTCTGCCAACCTCAGTGGTGAATTCCGTGGCCTCGCCAATCGGCTCACGGTCTTCGACCCCGGTGCAGAAGGTCATCTCTTCAACCACCAGCTCATCCGCAGTCATTGCCTCTTGTGCTAACAGGGGGGTTGCACCCAACATCACAATTACGCCGATAGTACCTAAGACTCTCCAAAACATGACTACCTCCTCAACAATCAAAAAGGGTGAGCGGTTTATGCTATTACGCTTACTGATCTTTCTCCTTCAGCTTCTCCAAGAGCAAATCCACTGCCTTTGCATCCCCGGAGAAATCGATCTCGGGCCATTGAAACTCCTTCTCCAGAAGCGTTTCGAGATAATCTCCCCAGTTGCCGTTGAGGAAATCTCGCTTGGGGATAAAAAGAGAGTGCCCATACTGCCGGAGACCTTTTACCAGTTCTGGATACTCTGCGAAATCCCCTCTGGAGGTATACAAAATTGGGGTACGGTTGATCAAGCTCTCGGCGACGATTCCATATCCCGGTTTGGTTATTACCACATCACAAGCTGCCACCAAATCCTCGTGAACTAAGTCGTGTCCTCGCAGACAAAGGAGGTTTTTATAAGAGGTCTCCAGCATAAAAGTCGCAATGAAAAAGTAATCGTTCAGCTTTTCTATCTCTTCGAAATTGAACT
>JBHIBM010000039.1:0-10591 GCA_046759085.1 Candidatus Zixiibacteriota bacterium | reverse complement strand
TCCCGAGGGCTTTGATTTACCCTCAAATTTCGGGGGGTGAAGGGTCACCTCCACGTAATCTGTAGTCTACTTCAGCAGGTGCATCTTCTTGGTGGCGGTGTAATCTGCAGTGGTGAGCTTGTAGAAGTAAACACCGCTGGAGAACTCGGAGGCGTTCCAGGTTGCGCTGTGCTCGCCAGACTCCTTTTGCCCATCAACTAAGGCAGCAACCAGACGACCGGAGATGTCGTAAACCGACAGGCTCACATTCCCGGCCTCAGCCAGAGTGTAGCTGATGTTGGTGTTGGCGTTGAAGGGGTTGGGATAGTTCTGGCTGAGCGAGGTAACGGTAGGAAGCTCAACCTCCGGGCGATCAACCTCTACCAGCTCCCAGGCGGTGTTGTCACCGACCTTCCAGGGCACGCACGAAACGATGTCAACGTTCATGCAGCAGTACAGGTCATAACCGCTGAGAGTGCCACCAACCGAAGCGCTATACTGACCCGCCGGAACAGCCGGAACCTTGAAGAAGTAATACTCCACAGTGAGGCCAGGAGGATAGCTCTTGGCCTTCGGAATGGTGACCAGGGTGTTCGCCGGGTCGCAGTCATAGCTGGCATAGCCGACGAAAGAGAGCTGACCGGAGACGTTCCCACCGGTGCTGTTGTTGACGGTGACTGAGAAGTAGAAGTGCTTGCCCTGACAGAAGACCGGGGTGATGGCCTGGCAGCTCATGGATACTCCGGAGACCGGGTTGGCAACCTCCAGATACATCACCGGGTTCTCGGTGTCGACACCCTCGGTCTGAGGAATGCCACCGGCATCCTTATCGTTGATGTAAGTGATGTGGAGGTTATCGTCGACTTGCTCCGCCAGGGTGGACCAGTGGTCGCTGTCGCACTCCAGCGGCCAGCAGTCGGGAGTGGGACTGTTGGTGACGTTCTCGGAAGCGCTCCAGGTGGCACCACCGTCGGTGGAGTAGCTGATGTAGAGCTCCCCGTTGGAAAAGCCGCCAACAGAGTTGTCGTTGTTCGTGAATTGCGTCCAGAGCGCGAAGACGTTGTTGTTCTCGTCAACCCCGAGCGACATCTTGGAGCTGGAGCGGTTCCAGGCACCGGGAGTGGAGGCCCACCAGGTATTGGCGACCATCGTTATTCCGGTAGCCTGTGACCAGTGCCACAACAGACAGCGGTCAACGGAAATGAAACCACCGGCCTCATCGTAATAGGGAGTGTTCCAGAGCAGGTGCAGATTGTCGTTATAGTCGTAAACCGCGTCGCAGTCAGTGTAGGCTCTGAGGGTATCTGCAAACTGGTAGTTGGTGACGTTCACCATGCCGCCATTGAAGTTCCAGGTGACTCCATCCAGGGACTCGTAGTAGCACATGTCGTTGTTATACTGGTTGGGGGTGACCAGGTCTCGGGGATGGGTGAAGGCGATGGCGACCTTGTCGGAGACCCGGGAGGAGGTGAGAACGGCGGAGATGTCCATCAAGGTATCACACAGCACCGGGTTAGACCAGGTGTTCCCCTCGTCAGCGGAATTGGTGTAACAAACCTGCTGAGGCACTCCGGTGCCGGGATTCTCGGTGTCGACGATGTGGATGCGGCCACTGCGGTCGATGGTCATGTAAGGCCAGACGTAGTAGAATGCGGTCGGACACTCGGGGGCGTCAATCTCGGTGAAGGAGCCAAAGCCACGCACCAGATCAATCGCGATGGCGTTGTAGAGACCGTTTCCGACGCTGTGGTAGGCGGCTACCGCCCGACCGTCGTCCAAGACGCTCACGTTGGTATAACCGGCACCCTGAGTGGTGTTGACCACAATGCCAACACCGGGCCAGCCCCAATTACCGTTCTCGTCTCTGAAGTTGTAATAGATCCAACGGTTGCCGGACCAGGCGTTGATGCCGTTCATCCACAGGAGATGAACCCCACCGAGATCATCCAGCGCCACCCGGTTGCCGGTGGAACCGTTGGTCTGGTAATCGTAGTGGGTCGTCCCGACCTGGGTGCCCGGCGACGCCAGAATTATGCCCGGGTTAAGAGGAATGCCGACGCCATCCATCTGCGGGGAGGCGGGATCGGCCAGAACCTCCCACTTCATCGCATCTTCTATTTTGACCTTGGCCAAAACGGTGCTCGAGAACAGAAACACAACAGCCAGGCAGAGAATTGATGCGACCATTAATCTCTTGGACATTTAAACCTCCTAATTACAGTTCTTTAAGGTTTGTGGTTTGAAGTGAACAGACCTACGTTTGAAAAGATATCGCTCTTTACAATCACCTCCTCACTCATTGAATTGTTCAGTGCTGTTGACCTAAACCAAAAACACTAGAAACAGAGAAGAGCTATAGAGAATCAATCCAGTGCAAAATTAAAGATAAACCCCTCCAGAGGGTATGTCAAGGAGAAAATGCTCAAAAAAAAGTCTGTACCGCCCAAGCCGAAATCGGCCAACCGCTAACAGACTGTTGATTTTTTCTGCTGGAGGTATATATTTGAGCAATCGGAGTGTTTTGTCGATGCACGAACTTGACCGCAATCGTTTTCCGCTATCGCGGAGCGGGGTAAGCTGGGAGGTTCGTCCGCTTTTGTGACGGGAAGGAGACCGATTTAGCCTTGAAGCTGAAGTTCATACAAATGCCATATCAGAGTAGTCCGAAATCTGGGGGGTGCCTCACTTTTGTTTTGCGGCCGGGAGATGATTTCCCAAGGGGAATGGGATGAAGATAGCGATGCTGGGCACCAGGGGGATACCTGCAAACTACAGCGGGTTTGAGACTTGCGTTGAAGAGTTGGGGGCTCGTCTGGTCGAAAGGGGTCATCAGGTCACAGTCTACTGCCGTTCGCATTTCATCACCCATCCCGGCCCCACCCACCGGGGAATGAGGCTGCTCAAGCTACCGACCATCGAGAACAAATACTCAGATACAATCGTGCACTCCTTCGTCTCCGCCTGGCATGCCGCTTTCAGCAGTTTCGACATCGTCTTGATGTTCATCGCCGGCAACAGTCTGGTCTCCTGGATACCGCGCCTCACCGGAAGGAAGGTGGTGCTCAACGTCGACGGCCTCGATTGGAAGAGAGAAAAATGGCCCCCTCTGGCAAAGAAATATATTCAGTTTGCGGAGTTTTTAGCTACCAGGCTGCCCAACCAGATGGTGACCGACTCCCGGGTGATCCAGCGTTACTATCAGGACAAATACAACTGTGCCTCAACGTATATCGCTTACGGTGCCAACCCCATCAACGTTCCCCCGGGTGAGTATCTGGACAGATTCAAGCTGGAGCCGGAGAAGTACCTCCTCTTTGTGGGTCGTCTGGTTCCGGAGAACTGCGCCCATCATCTGGTTAAGGCCTTCGAGAAGCTGAAGACCGATATGAAGTGTGTAATCGTCGGTCATGCTCATTACGCCGAAGAGTATATCGGTTCCCTGAGAAGCACCTCCAACTCCAACATCATCTTCACCGGTTATCTTTTCGGGGAGGGATATCGGGAGTTGAGCTCCAACTCCTACCTTTTCGTGGAGACCTCCGGGGTGGGGGGGACCCACCCGGCTCTGCTGGAAGCGATGGCCTGTGGTAAGTGCACCGTGGTTAACAACACCCCCGAGAACTTGGAGACGATCGGAGATTGTGGTTTCTCTTACGACGGCAAAGTTGGAGCAGACAGTCTGGCGGAGGTCTTAGAAGAGCTGCTCGGCTCTCCGGAGCTGGTCAGGGAGAAGGGCACATTAGCTCTCAAGAGAATTGAGAAGCATTATAACTGGGGGACGATAACTGACGAATATGAGAAGCTCTTCGAGAGGCTTCTGAAGGGGGAATAGCTTTTCGAGTATAAGCCCAGAGGTTTTAAAACCGATATAGAGAAGGATTTCAGATACAGGAGATTATTTTCATTTGACAAAGAGTAACGACGGCGTATATTTAAAGTGTGTACGGGGTTAAGGCAGGCTCAATCCGTCTCTGAGGAGGAGTATAAAAATGGAGAATAATGCAGAAAGTGGTTTTCCCAAGCGGAGAATTCTCAACACCATTTTCAAGAGAAAGTGGACGATTGTAATTTTCCTGGTGGCAATGGTGGTGGTGGTGATGGGGTTGAGCTACGTTCTGCCACCGAAATATAATGCCTCCGCTAAGGTTCTGATAAAACCGGGGACGGAGCAGGCTCCCTTCTATCCCTGGGCGACCGCCGAGGAGGTCAGACCCACCAGCCAGCTGAGCCAGAGCGACGTCATGTCGGAGATCCAGTTGATGTATTCGCGGCCGGTTTTGGCCAGGGTGGTCAGTGAGGTGGGGTTGACCCGGGCACCAGGTGAAGCGGCATCCAGAGGGCCTCTTCTAGACGCCCTGTCAGGGGTTTCGGAAGGGATCTCGAAATTGTTCGCTCCCCCTTCGGGTGCCCCGGAGATGGACCCCGCCACCGCTGCCATCGGCAGGTTGTCCAGAAAGATCAGGGTGGAGCCGATCACCCTCACCAACGTTCTGCAGGTAACTTACACCGACAAGAATCCCAGAAGGGCAGCCAGGGTGGTCAACACTCTCCTGGAGTCTTACATCGAGCGTCATATCGAGGTACATCGCGTCAGTGGCGCCGCCCTGTTTTTGGAGGATCAAGCCGGCATCTACAAACAGCAGTTGGACGAAGCTGCCGCCGATCTCAGAAGCTTCACCGGGAGAAACGACATCTTCGACATCAAGCACCAGAAGACGAACTACCTCGAGCGCCTGGCGACGACGGAGATAAACCTCAGAAACCTGACTGGCACCGGAGGGACTGAAGACCCCATGGAGATGGCCAGCGCCTCCGACGACGAACTGCTCAGGTCGCTGAGGGGGGAGATAATCGATCTTGAACTTGAGCGGGCCACCCTGGTGGAGACTTACGGCGAGGACCACAAGGCAGTGCGGGATATCGACAGAAAGATAGAGGTCACCAAAGAGCGCCTGGGCATAGAGATTGCGAGCCTGCGACAGATTTACAGCAGGGACATCAAGGAGATTCGCGCCGCCCTCAAAGGGTTCGAGTGGAAGGAGGCGGAGTACGATCGGCTCAACTTGATCGTGGAGGAGGCCAGAAATAACTACCTTCTTTACCAGCAGAAGACCGAGGAGGCTCGGGTCCAGAGCGCCATGGACAACCAGAAGATCTCCAGCGTGAGGGTTTTGGAGAAGGCTACGGTTCCCACCCAGCCCTCCTTCCCCAACCTCCCCTTGAACTTCATAGTCTCGATATTGATCGGTCTTTTCGGGGGGGTTGGATTTGCCTTCTTCAAAGAGTATTTGGACCACGGCCTCGGCAGCGTGGAGGAGGTGGAGAGCAGGTTCAAGATTCCGGTTTTGGCCTCCATTCCCCAGGCGGAGAGAGCCGAGGTGGTCTCGCCCCGCTCCCTGGAGATTTTCCTTCCGAAGCTGGCGACCGAATCTGACCATCTCTGGAGACAGATCAAGAAGGCAGATCCCAACCTCAACTTCAGAGTGATTGTTGTCTCCAGCAGCACCAAGGGGGAGGGGGTTACCACCGTTTCTTCAGGCTTGGCGCGTGTTATCGCGGAACAGAGCTTGGAACAGACAGTCTGCCTGAGGTGTGGTTCGCTCCAGAAGCACCTGAGCGAGGATGCCCAGGAGGCCCTCTCCATGGAGACCATGAACCTGAGCCTCGGTCGTCCCGGGAGACATTCCGACCCCCCCTCCCTATCCAACGGTGGCAGCGTTAGTACCGCCGCGGTGATAGGAACCCAGGAACTGACGGCGGCCTTCAACGCCACCCGCCTCCCGAATCTGAACCTTTTGGAGATGGACAACCTGGTGGGGGAGTTCAGTCTCTTGCCCCTGGCCGCGAGAGTTAAGGGCATTGTTGAGAGGTTACGGGAAATCGGCACCACCGCGGTGGTGATCGATGCCCCGCCGATTCTGCACTCTTCGGAGATCCTGGAGATCGCCTCCTTGGGAGATGCGGTGGTATTGGTCCTGGGGGCGGCCAAGACCCGACGTGAGGTGGTGCAGCGGGCCATCTTGAGCCTGGAGAGGGCCCAAATCAGAATCTACGGCGTCGCCCTGAATTTCCGGGTGGAGCATATACCCAGCTTCTTCTATCGCAGGATGTAGCTCTGGGGGGAGCGTCAACCTTTACCCGGAGGTTAGAATTTGAACCGGACCGCCCAACCCGCCTCCAGCTCCCAGATCTGGTCTTTCTTTATCACGGTTGTAATCGCTGGGGCTTTGGCGGGGGTCTTCATTCTGGCCGCCAGCGGCGGTGGGGTAATGCCGCTGGCACTTCTCCTATTCGGGGTCGCCAGCCTGTGCGTCGTCTTGGTTCTCAACTACGCGGTGGGAGAGTTCGAGCTCTTCGTCTTGGCAGGGACCTTCTTCGCTTTCTGCTTCATTGGCATCGATGTAAACCTCTTCTACCAACGTTCCGATTACTACAACCAGCAGCTAGTTCACGGCACCCTGACGGGAGTAAGGATCACCCTCCCGGATGCCGTCTTCTTCTACCTTCTCGTGAGCTGGTTGAAGAAGATCGCCTTCGGGGAAGAGCAGCTCAATTTACTGGAGAAACCCAACCTATTGTTCGTTCTGTACTTCGCTTTCGTCGTGGCCTCGAATTTCGTGGCCATCTATCCCCTCAGAGGCTTCTTCCAGACTCTCATGGTGGCAAAGGTTTTCCTTTATTACATCTATTTCTCCAAAGCCATAAAGAGTGGATCTCAACTCAAAGGTCTGCTTTGGATATTCTTGTTGCTTCTCTGTTTTCAGGACGGTTTGGGATTCCTGCAGAAAGCGACCGGCAGCACTCTGGGCTTAGACATCCTCGGGGGCGAAACCAAGGAGACCGCGGTCGGGCTCAAGTATGTTTCTCGAGTCACTGGCACCACCCCCCATCCCAACAGCCTGGGGAGATTCATCGGTTTTTTGTGGCCGATCTTTTTGGCTCTCATGTTCGTGGAGCGGATAAAGAGGAGACATCTGTGGCTTTTGTCCGGAGTTTTGCTCTTCTCCTTGGCCACTCTCTATTTCACCCTGTCGCGGTCCGGCTGGTTGGGGGCTTTGACATCGGTGCCGATGATCATGTTTCTGAGCCTGCGCCGACGTGGGGTAGCTGCCCGCAGAATTCTTCTCTACTTCGCAGTCACGGGACTGACGGTCTTCTGTCTGCTGCTACTGGTCTCCAGCGATTTCCGGGCGCGGCTCTACTTGGAGGAATCGAAGTACCGTTTCCCCGGTTTTTCTCCGCTGGAGGCCGCCTACAGGGATTTCCTCGCCAACCCCCGTATTCCCATGAGCTGGGTGGCTTTGAATATGATCGCGGCCAATCCAATTCTGGGAGTGGGGCTGGGGCATTTCAAGGTGGAGATGAGGAGATATGACGACACCCCGGAGGCTGCCGGCTGGTCTGGATTGGCGCTGGTGCACAACATGCCCCTCCTGACAGCCTGCGAAAGCGGAATCGGGGCGGCAGTGTTTCTGTATGCCTTCCTCTTTGCAGTATTCTGGCGGGGGTATAAATCTGCCAAGGGGAAAAACCATTTTTTGGCGGCCATTATCTGGGGTCTTTTGGCTGGGGAAATCACCTGGTTTGTCACCACCCTTTTCAACATCTACGAGATCGGTTACGGGCCGATGTCCTGGGCGATGTTGGGGTTGATCATCGCGCTGGGAAAGATGCCCGACGAGGAAGCCCACAAAACCGGTTTCTTAGAAAAGAGTTCTGCGTAGACTTATGGACGAGGCCAGAGTCGTTGCCAAGAATACTGTGGTTCTAATTCTGGTGGAGGTGGCTCGAAAACTCTTCGGGCTTTTCCTCTTCATGGCCATCGCTCGACTTTTGGGCGCTGAAAACTTCGGGATCTTGGCCTTCGGGCTGGCCTTCACGGAGCTATTAGGGCTCATAAACAAGTTTGGCTTTGAGCCTTTCATCGTCAGAGAGATCGCCCGCGACCGGGAAAAGACCCAGTCCTACTGGGCCAATATAGCCCTGATCAAGGTCTTCTTGGCGATTCCCTATCTGCTTGTAGTCGTCGGACTGGCCCACGTTCTGGGAATCAAAGACCTCAAGCTGTTGGTGGTTTACATCTGCTCCGTGGACACCATCTTTCAGAACTTCGTGCTCTATAATTGCGCCTTCTTCCGTGCCTATCAAAAGACCGAGTACGAGGCCATAACCCGTCTGGCACTCAGCGTCATGTATTGGCTCTTAGGTTGGGGGATAATCATCCTGGGTTACGGGCTGGTGGAGTTGGTGGTGGTCTTGGCGACGGTGAAATTGCTATCCTTCGGCATCTCACTGTTTCTAATTCACAACAAGATCAGGCCCATTCGCCTGAGATTCGACCCCGCAGTCGCCAAGGGAATTCTCAAGGGAAGCTTTCCCTTCGTGGCCTTGGCGCTGGTGACGATGATTCAGGGACGGGTTGGGGTGTTGGTGTTGTCCGTCTTGAAAGGAAACGAGGTGACCGGCATCTATGCCGCCGCGATGCGGTTGTCGATGATATTCTCCTTCATCCCGATGGGGATCCGGGGAGGGTTTCTGCCGGCGATGTCGAAGTTCGCGGCCGAATCTGCCACAGAGCCGTTCGGGAAAGCCTTCAAATATTCCTTTAAGTATCTTCTCATCATAGGCTTGCCGCTGGCGATCGGCTCTACGGTCCTTCCCCACCATATAATCGGCCTGATTTACGGTCCCAAATTCGCGGCCGCCGCCGAGGTCTTGCGGATAGTGATGTGGGGGCTGCTTATCACCTTCCTGAACTACACCCTCGCTTTCGTCCTGATTGCGGTCAACCGGGAAAAGACGCTTCTCTGGATCATGGGCATCTCCGCCGGAATCAGCGTGGTCTCCAATCTGATTTTGGTGCCGTTTTTCTCGGCCCTCGGCTCCGCCATATCGATACTGCTGGCCCAAGGGTTCGTCTTCGTAGCCGCCCTCTTTTGTGCCCGGCCTTACTTGAAGGCGGATTTGGAGCCTCTCAACACCCTGTTTAAGCCGATTCTAAGCGGGCTAGTTATGGGAGGGGGTCTTTACCTCCTGCAGAGTTGGGCTCTCTTTTTCATCATCCCGGTGGCAATTTTAATCTACCTCTCCTTTTTGATAGTCATCAAAACCTTTAACCGCGAAGAGCGTTATCTCATCGGGGATTTCGCTCGCAAGTTCGTCAGAACTTGAGGAGTCTCAAGATGAAAATCACATACATAACGTACAGTCAGGATGTAGCTCTCCGCATTCAAAATGCGGAATTCTTCGAGGCTTTTCGGAGGTTAGTCCCTGAGGTCAAAGAGTTCCACCTGCACCCGGATTTCCGAAATCCACTCACGGAGAATTCTGAACGCCCTCCAGTCAACGGCCCACCTGTCAGGAGAAGGAGGAACTTAATCTCCAAGCTCTTCTGGGGAGGGAAAAGCGCGGCCTTGTGGCAGTTGGGTATGCTGTTGCGGAACCTCCGTTCTCTTCCAAAAGAGCTCCGGATAATCTCCCGAGAGAAACCCGACCTTCTCCTGGTTCACAGAAGTTTTGTGGTTTCCTCTTTGCTTATTGCGAAGCTGAAGAAAATCCCCTTTGTCTGGCAGCTCGACTCTCCTCTCTTCGAGAAGGAGGAATTTTCCGAGAGAAAAATCCTTTTCCCCTCCTTTTTGAACTTCCTGGAGGTGAAGACAAACCAGTGGGCTGACGCCCTCACCGCGATGTCTAGCTCCGCGAAAGATCATTTTGTGAAAAAGGGAGTGCCGGCGGAGAAGATTTTCGTCGCCCCCAATGGGGCCAACCCCGAGAAGTTCTCTCCGGAGGTCTCTTCCAAAAGGGTCAGAGAAAAGTTCGGGTTGGAGGGAAAGTTGGTAATCGGTTTCTCCGGGGGATTTAGTATCTGGCACGGAATCGATTCCCTTCTGGAGAGTGTGCCCACCTTGGCCGATTATCATCCTGATGTCCGTTTTATGCTGGTTGGGGGGCCTGAAAGTGGGGCTTACGCGGATAAGATAGAACCTCCCTATGCCGACAAAGTGATCTTCACCGGCCGGGTCTCATATAGAGAGGTTCCGGAATACCTAGCCGCAATGGACATTCTGGTGGCTCCCTATCCCCCCATACGGTTTTTCTACTTCTCACCTTTGAAGATCTTCGAGTATATGGCCATGGCCAAACCGGTGGTGGCCCCACGCCAGGGACAGCTAGCGGAGCTGATCACCGACGGGGAGAACGGTTTTCTTTACGAGCCCGGTAACCGAACCGAGATGCTTGACAAAATCAAAAAGCTGCTCGACGATGCCGGGGTTCGCAGACAGTTAGGGGAGGCGGCCCGCAAAACCATCGTGGAGAACTATACCTGGAATGATAACGCCCAGAAGGCTCTGGATGCTTGTCGTTATGCTTTGAGTAAACACAGAACAGATCTGGACTGACCCTTTTCAAGTTGGTGCTACTCCTTTGACCCTGAATTTGAGGATTTCCCTTTGACCTTTCCTCATCTTGACGTTGGTTATCCGCTTTCACGCTAATTGCTGAACCATCATGCCGTCAAAGCCGCTGGATTTAGCCATATTGATTTACCACTCCATCGCCGATAACAGCGAAAATCATATATGGAGCCACCTCTCCCTAGAGGTGGAGGAGT
>JBHIBM010000038.1:0-10707 GCA_046759085.1 Candidatus Zixiibacteriota bacterium | reverse complement strand
TATGGATCTCCCACGTCGATACACGGAGACACGGCGAGCAGGTGAAAATCGTCACCTGCAGGATCGACAAAGAGTGGGTCTAGGTCAAGGTTGCCGTATTCCCAGACAAGTTCGGCTTCGGGGGCGACGTAAACATCTCCTTCGCCCCCTTCAACGTCACTATAACTAACTGTAAGCACGGGGGGGACTGCTTCCCCATCATACAGCAAGCAGAGTTCCATTCCCACCTCGGCAGAATCTCCCCACAGTATGTTGTTTGTGACCGTTACAAAGGAGCTATCGTGGCAACATATGCCTCCACCGTATTGGGCACTGTTCATACTTATGGTGTTGCCTTTGATCAAGGGACTTGAGCCCCAGAGATAGATTCCGCCACCGTAACGTTGGGCGAAGTTCCCGACGATGACGTTGTAAAGGATTTCGGGGCTGGAAATATCACAGTAGATGCCGCCTCCGTCATCGTTACCGTAGCCGGTGCTGTTATTTTTGATGAGGTTATCGATTATCGTCACAGTCGAACGATAGTCACAGTAAATTCCCGCACCATATTGGGCATTATTTCCGCTAATGATGTTGTCGTTTATTACACCATCACAGTTGCCAACGTAGATTCCACTCCCCATATGAGAAACCCAGTTGTCCTTAATGATGTTATTGTCTATATCCACCTCGGAGCTGAAACAGTAAATCCCGCCTCCGTGGTAGGACCAATTGTCGGTGAAGGTGTTGCAGCTTGCGGCCAAATTGGAGGAGCCACAGTAAATCCCACCACCGCTCCCCCACGCCATGTTTCCAACGAGACTATTATCTGTAACGGTCAGGTCGGAGTAAATGGCGTAAATGCCGGCCCCGATCGGGGTGGCCTTGTTGAAGCTGATGTCGTTTTCAGTTATCTCGGAGTTGGAATAATAACAGTAAATTCCTCCCCCGAAGCCGTTTTCCATGGCGTAATTCTTCACGATAGAGCAGTTACTGATTCTGGGGCTGGAATAGTAACAGAAAACGCCACCCCCATTGTTGTCAGGAGCAGTTCCAGTGGCTCTTCCGTATTCGATTTCACAGTGGGAGAGGCGCGAAGCTCCATCGGCGTGGAGGAACCGAATCCCGTGCCACCCAACGGTGGTGTCCTCCGGAGTGAAGTAGATGGAATCGGTCTCGTTCCCGACTGCCGACAGTACCGCGGCGCTATCCACGATAAATTTGTAGTGCCCCTTGAAGTTGACGACCACTCCGGGGTCGATTATGAGGGTCGATTCCGGAGGTACTCTCACCTCTCCAACGACATCGTAAGGGGAGTTCTCAACCGTCCAGCGACCCCATACCGGACCGGAAACCTCCACCGCCAAAGAAGAAGCAGGAAGGAGAAAAAGGGAAACAATGACAAAGCTCAAAAACAGTCTCATATTCATCTCCAGGTGTTAGCGCTTAGATGAGGCCTTAACAAGAAGCTTAATGAGAGCCTCGCTTTCTATAATAAGGCGATATCCTCTTTTGTCAAGGATTTTGGACGCCAACCGATGTTCAATCTCTCATCAGGTTGAATTGGATCTTTTCACCTCCAGATCGGGAAACAATCAGAGGTAGTTTTATGGGGAGAAACCGCTGTTTTCCTTGAAAACACTCCTGTTTGGCTACGACGGAAGTATGATAGAATCTGCCGGCAGGCGTCAGGTCATCTAGTTTCGACCTCTGAAAGAGGCAGGGAGTTATTCGGGTGGTGACGCTTAGAAGACCTCCTGAGGATCCACGTCGATTGAGACCTTCACTCGCCTTCTGAGTTTCCTGATCGATTCTGATTCTAAAAGCTGATCTAAAACCTCGATGATGGGGAGGATTCTCTTGACCTTGATCAAGATTTGGTAGCGGTATTCTCCTCTTAACCTGGGAATAAGAGAGCTGACCGGACCCAGGATTCTCACTCTCTCCGCCAACTCGGAGAGCTTTTGGCTCAGTTGTCTGTGGAAGACCTCGGCTCCCTTTTTCAGCTCGCTTTCCTTCTTTCCAGAGAATCTGACCAGAATCAGGTGTGAGAAGGGAGGATAGAAAAGCTTCCTTCTGGTGGCTACCTCCTGCGAGAAGAAGGATTCGAAATCCTGTGACACCGCGGCCACAACGGCCGCATTGTCGGGATGATAGGTCTGCACCACCACCTCTCCGGGGAGCTGACCTCGACCACATCTCCCGGAGACCTGAGTCAAGAGCTGGAAGGTTCTCTCCCCGGCGCGGAAGTCGGGGAAATCAAGGGAGAGATCCGCGGAGAGGACCCCGACTAAGACCACCTCCGGGAAATCGAGTCCCTTGCTCACCATTTGAGTGCCCAGGAGGAGATTGGCTCTCCCGCTTCGAAACTCGTCCAGGATGGACTGATGGGCGCCCTTCCTTCTGGTGGCGTCGAAGTCCATGCGCACCAGCTTCGACTCCGGGAAACACCTCTTGACCTCCCCTTCAATCCTCTGGGTGCCGTAGCCTCTGTAGAAGATCTTCGTTCCCTCACAGTTGTCGCAGACCTGGGGGGCCGGAAGGTGGAAGTCACAATAGTGACAGAGGAGCTTCAGATCCTGGCGATGATAGGTGAGGGAGATGTCACAATTGGGGCACCTCCACACAAACCCGCAGTCCTGGCATTTGGCCGTGAGGCTGAAGCCGCGGCGATTGTGCAGGAGTATGATCTGCCGGGAGGTGCTCAGAGCCTTCTTTATCTTGGCGAAGAGCTCTCCGCCCAGCAACGTTCCCGGTTCCCTTGGAGAGGTGGTCATATCGACAATCTCCACCTTCGGCAAAGGACGAGCCTCCACTCTAAAGCTCAACCTCAAGAGAGCATACTTTCCCGCGAGGGCATTTTGATAGGATTCGAAGCTGGGGGTGGCGGAACCCAGAATCGTCACCGCCTTCTCCAGCTTGGCCCGCATCAGCGCCACCTCCCGGGCGTTGTATTTGGGATTGGGAGACTCCTGCTTATAAGAGCTGTCGTGCTCCTCGTCGATGACTACGAGGCCCAGATTGGGGAGTGGGGAGAATATTGCGGAGCGCACTCCCACAACTACGTCAAGCTCCCCCTGGCGAGCGCGCCTCCAGGTGTCGTAGCGCTCCCCGGAGGACAGACGGCTGTGCCACACCCCCACTCTCTCTCCGAACCCGGCTTTGAAGCGCCCCACCGTCTGGGGAGTCAGAGAGATCTCTGGAATCAGAATCAAGCTCGATTTTCCCAGCTTCAGGCAGAGCTTGACGGCCTCAATATAAATCTGGGTCTTGCCGGAGCCGGTCACTCCGAAGAGGAGAAAGGTTCGACTCTGACCCTGACGCAGCGCACTGCTAACCTCGGCTAAGGCGCTTTTCTGTTCCGAATTCAGCTCGCTCGCCTTCAGGGGGTAGGCCTCATAGGACTCTAATGGATCTCTGATCGCCTCCGTGGATTCGATTTCCACCAGGCGTTGTCTAACCAGGCGGTTGAGGGTTTCCCGGTCGGTTGCGGCCAGCTTCAGAAGCTCCCCGAGTTTGAGCCTTCCCCTCTGGTGGAGAAGCTTCAAACATCTGGCCTGAGCCGGAGCCCTCTCTTCAAACACCTCCACCAGAGCCTTGAAGGTCAAGTCCCCCCTGCCAAGTTGTAGAAATCCCGGAAGGCAAACGGTCCTCTCCAATTTCGCTCCCATCAACGTCGAAACGGACGGCAGAAGATTGACCAGTCCCTGAGACTCAAGCTCCGCTAAGACGGAATTGAAAGCAGGAAAGTCGAATCTTTTTTTCAAGGAGGAGACCCCTACCTGCCTGGAGGGGTAGAGGAACCTCAGTATCTCTTCACCTGAATCTCTTTCTCTTTTCTCAAGGTCCTTGGTTGCGAGTATCCCTTGAGCCGTGAGGGCTACTCTGTTTTCTGAGGCTGCCAGAAGCCCCGAAGGCAGCATGGCTTTGAAGGTCTCTCCCGGAGGGGAGAGGTAGTATCTGGAAATCCATTGTCCCAGCTTCAAAAGCGAGGGAGAGAGAACCGGCTTGAGGTCGAGACATCTCCTGACATACTTCAGCCGGCGCCCCACTTTCTTAGAAGAGGGCTCGAGCACCAGGCCGGTTAAGATCCTCGACCCGAAGGGGACCTCCACTCTCTGCCCGGGCTCTATTTCCTCCCGAAGTTGGGCGGGCACCAAGTATGTGAACAGCTTTCTGGCAGGAACTGGGACCGCGACCTTGACTCTCATATCTTCAGAAAAGAAAGGCAGTGGAGTGCCACTGCCTTTGGATGGGGACGTAGAAATCGGTTTCACTCCTTACAATCCCGGTAGCGGAGGAAAGCCTCCCGGGCTTTATCCTGTTGTTTCAGTTGAGTGTAACTTCCGGAGAGCATCTCCCAGGCGTCACAGTTGGCCTCGTCCATCTGCACCAACTTCTCCAGGACCGGGGCGGCCAGGTTGTATTTCTCCTGCATCAGATAGGAAAGCGCCAGATTCATATTGGCGTCTTGATCGTCCGGTACCAGCTCTACCACCTTGTTGAAGGACTCCGAGGCGCAGTCGTAATCCTTCAGCTCATGAAAACAGAGCACCCCAAGGTTGAACCAGACATCCTGATTGTCCGGGAGGATCTTTAAGGTCTGCTCATAAGCCTTCTTAGAGTCCTCCAACCGACCCTGGTTCTTGTAAACTTCCGGCAGGCGAATCAGTGCCTCATTGTGTTCGGGATCCAATTCGAGGAGCTGTTGATAGGCTCTTTCAGCTTCATCCCATTTCTGGGTTTGATAGCACACGGTGGCGAAGTCCAGCGCAGTAGTTATGTCATTTCCTTTGAGCTCGAAGGCCTTTTTGTAGCTGAGGTAAGCTCCCTCCAGGCTGTCCATTCGGGAATAGGTGAAGCCAAGATTGGCGTACGATTCCCACTTGGTGGAGTCGATGAAGATGGCGGTCCGGAATTGCTCTCTGGCGGAGGTGAGGTTGTTGGCTTTTACCTCCTGGAGGCCCTTGTTGAAGACCCTGGCCCACTTGTTCTCTCGCCACTTGTCGTTCTCCTTCTTCAGGGAAGGATCCAGGCTCTCCGCCCTCCTGAAGCTTTCCAGCATCTCCTGATACATGTTCTTCTCGGCGTAAATCTGACCCATCAGATTATAAGCTTTAGCATTCTTGGGGTCCTCCTGGACGCAGAGCTTGAGGTTTGCCAGAGCCTCATCGTGGTCCGGAGGACTGAGCTGCAGGGCAATCTTTGCCGCGGTTAAGTATTTATTCTGGCAGCCGACCGAAGAGATAAGAGAGATAATCAATAGACCTCCCAGGAGATATTTTGTATACTTCATCACTCCTCCAAGAAAGTACTTAATACAGACGAGTTTTTCTCTCCACCAATCAATCCTACCAGCGGTAACGGACCTTGTATTCCAAAATGGACTCGCCGTCGGGCTTCACCGGAATGACGAATTCAACCGTCCAGGCATCCTTTTTGGTATAGGTGTAATTGGATTCAATTATCTCCCAGTCCCGGGAGCGGTAGAAGTGTTCCACGACCACCACCTCTACCTTCTCCTCCTTATGATTTCTCAGCTTGATCTCGTAAGTTTCCTCGATCAGTTTGGGGGCGAGCTCCTTACGCTCCTTCTGGCTTCTCTCTCCGACGATATCGAAAGCGTTCCCGACGAAGACCCGCACCTTTTCATCTTTGGGGGTGTGGTCGATCCGGTCCTCTCCCACGAACTCCAGGGAGCCGTCTCTGTCGGCCTTATACACTCTGATCTTTCCCTCCGGCAGGGGGATGCCCAGTCCCTGTTTCTGAGCGTTGGTGAACTCCAGAGTTACGGCCACCTTCTGATCTCGTCCGCCTCGAACTCGAGGATAGTACGCCCGGCTCTCGAAGGTGTAAATCTTTTTGACCGGAGTGGAGGCTGCCGGAAACAGGGAGAGTTGCTTGGTCTCTCTGTCTTTGAGAGTTGTCGGCCTGATCATAGTATAGAGGTGGTATTCGAAAAAGGCACGCTCTTCAAATTGTGGCACCGCCTTGGAGGGTCGACCCAGCCCTTCCATATCAGCGAGGCGGGCCGGATAAGCCTCCACCAGGTGAACCTCTCCGGCGATTAGTTTGAGCTTGGCGTTCTCGTAGGTGGCTCCGCTCTTGTTGTCCAGCGACACCCATCCAGACAGCTCCAAGTTCTTATCCTCCTGGTCGACTACGGCAACATACTCAGCATGCCAGTTCAAGCCCTTGGTGAGATAGCTGACCTCACAATTGCGACGGCCGCTGATGTCACTTTCGATTAGCCACACCAGAGTCGGTTTGGTCAAAAGCCCCTCCGGGAGGTCGGGGAAATGATAATCCCTGATCTCATCAACGCGAACAATGGAGAGACCGCCGTTTTTAATGACGATCTGTCCCTCGTTGAAACTCAGGAGGCTGCCCTCGTAGAATTTGTCCCCCTTGGTGGTGAGCTGGATCTTATGGTCTAAGTATCTCTCGAATATCTTAGAGGGGCTCACCAAGTCGTAACGGTAGTTTTGCTCCAGCAGCGCGATTCTGTTGGCGTCCTTCAAGGGCTTGAAATGAACCGAGGTGGGGTCGATCCGGGAGGGAACCCCAAGTAAGCTTATCTCCTGGGTCCCCTTCGAGAAGTTGAAGCTCTCCTTCTGTTTCACCAGGCTTATGTCCTGATTATAGACGGTGAGGCTGAACTCCCCGGCGAAGGAGCAGGCCCCAAAGAAGACTATCATAAGAAGTGTGATTTTTCTCATATTCACCTCCCGGTCTTAGGTTCTCTCTCTAACCCCTGCGACGGGACTTCACTCTCTACCATCCCACCAAGCTTTCGATATTCCTGACGATTTTGTCGAGCATCTGTTGATACTCTTGTTGTTTGGCCCTCTCTCTCTCGACAACCTCCGGAGGCGCCTTGCCGGTGAAATCTTTGTTGTTCAGTTTCCTGGCGGTCTTGTCGATTTGCTCGTTGAGCCTTTCCATCTCCTTTTCCAGACGTGATTTCTCAATCTCCAGATCAATCAAGCCCTCCAGGGGAACGTAGATTTCCGCTCCCCTGACGATGGCAGAGGCGGCATGCTGGGGTTTCTTAGCTCTCGGAGAGATCTCCAGGTTGTCGACCTTCCCCAGTTGCGTTATATAATGCCTGTTTTTCTCCAGCAGCTTGTGGAGCTCGGGATTGTCGGTTTTTATTATGACGTCGGCCCTCTTTGCCGGCTTGACGTTCATCTCCGCCCGGATACTGCGAACTGAATAGATGACCTCCTGAAGCTGTGAGAACTCTGACTCCAAGGTGAGGTCGAGGCACTCTCTTTCGACCTGCGGCCAGCCGGCGTAGTTGACGGTCCAGGGGGAGCCGTCGATGTAAATCTTCTTGGACAACCTCTGCCAGATCTCCTCGGAGATGTAAGGAACAAACGGAGAGAGAGCCACTAGGGTCTTCTCCAGCAGGTGGGAGGCTAAAAGCTGTGGTATCCTTTTCTCCCGGGGATGCTCGGCATCGTAAAGGCGCTCTTTTATGAATTCCAGATACCAGTCGCAAAAATCCTTCCAGAGGAAATCGTAGAGAGCTTTCCCGGCCTGGTTGAACCGATAGCCTTCGATGGCCTTCTCGACGGTTTCCATCGTCCCGTAGAAGCGCGAAAGAATCCAGCGGTCAGCGGTGTCCAAGCTCTTTCTGTCCGGAGGGAAGGTCTCATCCTCTTCGGGCCGGAAATCCTTGAGGTTGGACAATACGAAGCGCGCCGCATTCCAGAGCTTGTTGCAGAAATTCCTCCCCAGCTCGAAGGAGTTCTTGGCCAGGAAGGGGTCTTGCCCCTCCGGCGTGACCAAGACTAATGTCATCCTCAGGGCATCGGCACCGTAATCCCGAACGATCTCCAGGGGGTCAATCCCGTTCCCCAGAGACTTGCTCATCTTAATCCCGTTTATGTCCCGGACGGTGCCGTGGATGTAAACGTCGCTGAAGGGAGGCTTGCCCATGAATTCATACCCGGCCATCACCATTCTCCCGACCCAGAGGAAGATGATTTCCGAGGCCGTGAAGAGGGGCTTGGTGGGATAGAAGACCTCCAACTCCTTGGTCTTCTCCGGCCAGCCGAAGGTGGAAAAGGGCCACAGCCAGGAGGAGAACCAGGTGTCCAGGACATCCTCTTCCTGGCGGACATTTTTACTCCCGCAGTGGCCACAACTCTCCGGGGTGGTCTTGGAGACCGTTATCTCGGGACAGTCGTCGCAATACCAGACCGGGATGCGGTGTCCCCACCACAACTGCCGGGAGATGCACCAATCGTGGATGTTCTCCATCCAGTGGAGGTAGACCTTGCTCCAGTGCTCCGGGTAGAATCTTATAGTACCCTCTTTGACCGCCTTAATGGCCGGCTCCGCCAGCGGTTTCATCTTGACGAACCATTGTTCCGACAGATAGGGCTCGATATCGGTATGACAGCGGTAGCAGGTCAAAACCGGGACCCGATATTTCTCCTCCTTCTCCAAGAATCCCTTTTTTTTCAGTTCCGCAACCAATCGCTTTCTGCACTCGTAACGGTCAAGGCCTTTGAACTTGCCGCCATTCTGGTTGACGCTGCCATCGGGGTTGAAGATATTTATTTTTTCTAACTTGTGGCGGTTACCGACTTCGAAGTCGTTGGGGTCGTGAGCGGGAGTGACCTTGACGGCGCCGGTGCCGAACTGGGGATCGACATATTCGTCCCCGATGATGGCAAGCTCGCGGTCGAGTATCGGCAGGATGGCAGTCTTGCCTATGTATTTCTTGTAACGTTTATCTTTGGGGTGAACGGCGACGGCGGTGTCCCCCAGCATGGTCTCCGGCCTGGTGGTGGCGACGGTGATGTATTCGTCCTCCCCCTTCAACTTGTATTTTATGTACCAGAGCCGGCCATCTCGTTCCTCCCTTTCGGGTTCATCGTCTGACAGGGAGGTCTGACAGCGCGGGCACCAGTTGACGATGTAGTTCCCTTTGTAAATCAGCCCTTTGGAGTAGAGGTGAACGAAAACCTCCAGAACTGCCCGGGAGAGGCCTTCGTCCATGGTGAACCTGGTTTTATCCCAGTCGCAGGAACAACCGATTTTCTTGAGCTGCTTGATGATGATGTCGGCGTTCCTGTCCTTCCACTGCCAAACTCTCTTCAGAAACTCCTCCCGTCCCAACCTCTGACGACTCATCCCTTCTTCTGCCAACTTGTTCTCGACCACCACCTGTGTGGCAATGCCGGCGTGGTCGATCCCCGGCAACCACTCGGTCTCGAAACCCCGAATCCTCTTGTAGCGAACCAGAATATCCTGAAGGCTGTTGTTTAAGGCGTGCCCCAGATGGAGGATGTCGGTAACGTTGGGCGGTGGAATGACAATGCTGTAAGGCGGCTTGGGGCTTTCGGGGTCGGCCTTGAAAAAACCCCGGGACTCCCAATACTGATACCACCGATCCTCGGTCTTCTTGGGGTCGTATTGCTTTGGTAAGACCTCTTCGTTCACCTCAATCACCACTCCCTACGTATCCGTAGCGGACTAAAAAAAATTGTCAAATCACTCTGACAACCACAAATGATAATAGCCATAAAAAAGTTTGTCAAGCTAATTAGGTTTTATTTTATTACTATACGTTCGGCATTTTTTGCTTCTAATTTTGGACAGCAAAGGTGAAAAAATGAACCGATTTGAGAGATTGATAAAAGTCATGGCTCGTCTGCGCTCTCCCGACGGTTGTCCCTGGGACTTAAAACAGGACCACCAAAGCCTCAAACGCTATCTCATCGAGGAGGCTTACGAGGTCATAGAGGCCATCGACTCCGGAGACGACCCGAAATTGAAGGAGGAGCTGGGAGACCTTTTGCTTCAGATTGTTTTCCACGCCCGTTTAGCTGAGGAAAAAGGGCGCTTCGACATCTGGCACGTTGCCCAGGGGATCTGTGAAAAGCTCATCGCTCGTCATCCCCACGTCTTCGAGAGAAAAAGGGAGATTTCACCGGAAGAGGTTCTGCAGAACTGGGAACATATCAAGATCGCCAACTCTGGCAAAGAGGAGTACTCCGTGCTGGAGGGCGTTCCCAAGTCATTGCCTGCCCTGCTCAAGGCTTATCGGGTGCAGGAGAAGGTCGCCCGGTTCGATTTCGACTGGGAGAGAGCTGAGGAGGTCTTTGAGAAGATCAGGGAGGAGATCGGCGAGCTGGAGAGGTCATTCCACGAGGGCGAGAAGCGTAAGGTCAAAGAGGAGCTTGGGGATGTACTCTTCTCTCTGGTCAATCTCTGCCGGCATTTAGATTTATCCCCGGAGGAGGCTTTGAATTCAACCACCGAGAAGTTCAAAAAGCGCTTCGAATATATCGAGGACCGCCTGCGTGAGATGGGGAAAACCCTCTCCGATTCCAACTTGGAGGAGATGGACAGACTCTGGGAGGAGGCCAAGAGAAAGAGAAGATAGGTCGAAGCGGTCGCCATTTTCCCCTTGACAAAGGTCATCTGAAGCTTTAAGTTACTATAGGGATTATAAGAGAAGTATTCCAAGGAAAGCCAGCATCCCCCTTTGACAAATAAACCTATTTTGAGGGAGGTACCAAATGAGGGCTTTGCTTAGACTTTTTGTCGTGGCGGTCGTGTTGTGTCCGTTGACCGCCAACGCCACAATCATTAACATTCCCGGTGATTACCCAACCATACAGGAGGGGATAGATCACGGGGCGGACGGTGACACCGTCCTGGTGCAGCCGGACACCTATTTCGAGAACCTTAACTTCAACGGGCATAATG
>JBHIBM010000037.1:0-10771 GCA_046759085.1 Candidatus Zixiibacteriota bacterium | reverse complement strand
ACAGCGACTGCCACAAGTGCCGCAGGTAAGACAGCTCCAGACGTGCTCATCTTCGATGGTGTTTACTTCCGGCAGAAGCAGAGCTCTCTCGACCATCAACCTCGGAGAGTAAGTGGAATCGTAGCGCGAGATGGGACAACTGCCGGTACAGATTCCGCACTCTAAGCAGTAATATGCCTTGGTCTCCTGTATGATCTTACCTAGCTCCGTCACCTTATCCCAGCCTCAACCTTCCGCAACGATTTAACCCTATCAACAAAGCTATCCATCAAGGAGGCGAACTTGGAGCCGTCCACATCGGAGAACAGTTCCAGACTCAACCTCTCCTTATCGATTCCAGAAACCTGCAAGATCTCCTTGGCCTCTTCGATTACTTCTCTACAGGATTCGTTGCCTCGAATGTAGTGGCACTCTCCTATTCCACAACCAGCTACCAGCACCCCATCGGCACCGCCAGCGAAGGCCCTCAAAATGTGGCCGGTGGTGAGGTTTCCGGTGCAGTTGACCTTTATGATCTTGACGTTGGACTGATACTGGACCTTCTCAGCCCCAGCGTTGTCGGCAGCGGTATAGGGATGCCAACTGCAGGCGAAGACCATTATTTCCGGTTCAGGGTTTCTCATCTGTAATCAACGCCAAGGATTAAGTTTCCAAAACCAAGTTCTTCAGATACCTGTTGCCTGCTCCAGGACTGCCTTCATCTGCCTGTCCGACAAAAAGGCCAGCTTCAACGCTCCGGAGGGACACACCGAGACACAGCTACCGCAGCCGGTGCAGAGGAACTGATTCAACTTCGAGACTTTCAGTCCGTCGTCGCTCTGCTCTAACCTTATCGCGGAGTATTCGCACACCTCTTCACAACTGCCACAACCTCGACAGAAAGCCTCATTCAAGGCTGCCACCATCGGCTCCCTCTCCAGGTAGCCCTTCTCGATGAGGGCATAGGCTCTGGCGGCGGCACCGTAAGCTTGAGTGATAGATTCGCCAACGGTAGCGGGCCAGTGAGCACATCCAGCAATGAAGATGCCGTTGGGGACGAACTCTTTGGGGCGCAGTTTCACGTGCGATTCGACCAGGAAATCGTTTTCGTCCCTGGGGATCTTGAGCATCTTTGAAAGCTCTTCGACTTCCAGACGCGGCACCAGCGGGGTTGCCAGGATCAAGAGATCGAACGGGATTTCGGCCTCCATCTCGATGGTTTGATCCCACAGCTTGAGGATATTCCTCCTCACCTGAGGCAGCTTATCTAATCTGTATTCTATGAAGGAGACTCCCAAATCCTGGGCTTGGTCCAACCCCTCTACATACTCCGGAAATCCCCGATGCAGAATCGTCACCCTGGTTCGGAGGAACCTCTGCTTCAATGCAATGGCGTTCTTTATCGCCGTGGGGCAGCAGATCCTGGCGCAATACGGTCGCTCCTCCACCCTGGAGCCGACGCACTGAATCATGACCACGTTCCTGGCGATGACCTCTCCCCTTTTCATCATATCTTCAAATTCCAGCTGGGTGACAATTCCTCTCTGGAGGCGGTAACGGTACATCTTGTGGGGGACGAAGACCTGCCCGCCGGTGGCGACGATGATGACACCGCTGGAGAAGGTCTCGCTCCCTTTGAGGTTTTCGACTGTCACCTGATAATTTCCTACGCGACCTTCGAGCTTGGTGAGGTGGGTGTCCAACAGAAGCCCGATATTAGAATTGTCTCTGACCCGATCTGCCTCACTTTCGGCGTAACTGTCGGCCTCGACGCCGGAGGGGTAAAGCCTGTGGAGGGATCTCAACATCCCGCCTAATCTGCTCTCTTTTTCAACCAGCTTCACCTTCACGCCTCGGTTGGCCAGGGCCACGGCTGCTGTCATCCCGGAGATTCCGCCTCCGATGACCAGTGCGGTCGGTTCGATCTCAGCTCGTATGGAATCGTGAGCTTGACCGGCAGACACTTTGGCAACTCCCATGCGTATCAGGGCAATGGCCTTCGAGGTTGCTTTTTCGTTTTGGTTTTGATGAACCCGGGCGCACTGTTCCCGGAGGTTGGCCATCTCGAAGAGGTATCTGTTCAGTCCCGCCTCCTCACAGACCTGCTGAAACAGGCCTTCGTGAGTTCTGGGAGTGCAACCGGCGACCACAACTCCGGTGAGGTTCTTTTCTTCTATTGTCTCCTTCAGCTGCTGCAAACCCTTCCTCGAACAGTGATAGAGGGCGGTTCTGACGCAGGCCACCCCTGGGAATTGCCGGATCTGCTTCTCCAACTTTGGCAAATCCAGGTGGTCGGCGATCTCCGACCCACACTGACAGAGGAAGACTCCAATTCTCTGATTATGCCGCACTCTTTTGAGACCTCATTCAGAAAGATACGATTCCGGAATCATATAGTGAGTCCCACAGATACTGCAATAGTCCCTTCGATACTCTTTTGCAGAAGTGTGCATCGATTCCGATTTTGTGACCCTCTCCAGATCGAAGGTTCTGGCGGGGCAAACCGTGGTGCAGGTTCCACAGCCGATGCAGACGTTGGAGGCCTCCGCGAAGGGAGGCAGGACCTCATTTCTTACCCCACGATTGGAAAAACCGATGGCGCTCACCCCCACAATCTCGTCGCAGGCGCGCACACAAATTCCGCAGAGGAAACAGTCCTGGTTTTCCAGTTTGAAGGGAGTGTCTTTGACTCCGAGTTTACTCGCGAACTCCTTGATGACCCCAAGCTCCGGGCATCGAGCCAAGAGGAGCTGAACGATCGTTCTCCGTATATTCTGAATCTCTTGGGAGTTGGTGACGACCTCCATTCCCTCCGACACCGGAGCGACACAGGCGGCCATCGTTCTGCTTCGGCCGCCTTCGGTGACCTCCACCACACAGAGGCGGCAGGCGCCGATGGGGGTTAAGGCCTCGTGGTAGCATAGGGTGGGGATTTCGATTCCCTCCTCCCTGGCAACCTCAAGGATGGTTGCCTCCGCATCCGCGGTGACCTTTTTACCGTCAATGGTTAGCTTTATCATCCGGCGACACTTACTTTCGGATAGAGGGGATCAACAGTTATAGCTTCAAACTGACAGACCTCGTGGCAAGCTCCACATTTGACGCATTTCTCGGAGTCCAACCGGTGGGGCTGCAGTGCCACCCCGCTTATAGCCCCGGTGGGGCAGACTCTCAGGCATCTCTGACAGCCGGTGCATTTTTCTGCGATGAGTTGATAAACGATCATCGCCTTGCAGACTCGCGCCGGACAGTCTTTGTTCCGGATGTGAGCCTCGTATTCGTCCCGGAAATAACGGATGGTGGTTAAAATCGGATTGGGCGCGGTAGCTCCTAAGCCACAGAGGGAGGCCTCCTTGACGACGTTAGCCAGGTTCTCTAAGATCTCGATATTGCCTTCCCTGCCTCTGGCCTCAACGATGTCAGTTAGAATTTCCCTCATCCTCTTTATCCCCTCCCGGCAGGGGTTGCACTTGCCACAGGACTCCTCCTCCAAAAAGGAGACGAAATAGCGGGCGACATCGACCATGCAGGTGTCCTCGTCCATGACGATCAATCCCCCGGAACCCATGATGGCACCGGCTTTGGTCAACTCCTCGAAATCGACCGGAAGGTCGATGAGCTCTTCCGGAATGCAGCCTCCAGATGGTCCTCCGCTCTGCACCGCCTTGAATCTCTTCCCGTCGGGAATGCCCCCGCCGATGTCGAAGATGATCTTCCGGAGGCCGATACCCATCGGAACTTCAACCAGACCGGTATTGCTGACCTTGCCGACTAACGAGAAGACTTTGGTCCCCTTGCTCTTTTCGGTCCCGATGTTGGAATACCATTCTCCGCCCCGGATTACTATCTGAGCGACGTTAGCCCAGGTCTCGACGTTGTTGATGTTGGTCGGTTTCCCCCACAGACCTTTGTGGGCGGGAAACGGCGGCCGCGGTCGGGGTCTTCCCTCCCTCCCCTCAATTGAGGCCATAAGGGCGGTCTCCTCCCCGCATACAAAGGCACCTCCACCTCTGATAACCTTGACGGAAAAGTCGAGACCGGAATCGAGAATGTTCTCTCCCAAGAGTCCATATTCTTCTGCGTGCTCGATGGCCAGACTGATCCGCCTCAAGGCTAAGGGATATTCATCCCGAATGTAAACGAAGCCCTCCTTTGCGCCGATGGCGTAAGCTCCGATGATCATCCCCTCCAAGACTGCATGGGGGTCGGCCTCCAGTAGGCTCCGGTCCATAAAGGCTCCGGGGTCGCCTTCGTCACCGTTACAGATGATGTATTTGATGTCACTGCTGTTGGCTTTCCGACAGAACTCCCATTTGAGACCGGTGGGGAAACCGGCACCGCCTCGTCCCCGCAGACCGGAGGTCTTCACCTCCGCAATGACTTGCTCTGGTGTCATCTCCACTAAGGCCTTGGCCAGACCGATATAACCGTCGTTGGCGATATACTCGTCGATCCTCTCGGGATCGATGCGACCCCGATTTCGAAGGGCAATCAGAATCTGATGTTTGAAGAAATCGACCTGGCTCAGTCCTGGAAGCTCTTCTTTGCTTGGAGGGAGAGCGTAGACCAGGTTTTCGACCGGTCTGTCTCGCAGCAGATGTTCCTTGACAACGACACCCACCTCTTTCTCGGTCAGCCTTTGATAAATCACCTCCTCCGGCAAGACGGTGACAACCGGCCCCCTTTCGCACAGACCACTGCACCCCGTCAATTCTATGGATACTCTATCCTCAAGACCTCTCTCACTTACACCTTTTTCGAAGGCCTCTTTTATCCTTAAGCTCCCGCTGGAAACACATTCGAGTCCGGAGCAGACCAGGAGTCGAGTTCTATTCGGTGTAGCTCTTTTTTCCATGATAGGGAGGGCGGTCTAACTGTATTCACTCAAAACCTGAGGAACCTTCTCCTGCGTCAACTTCCCGTGGAAATTCTCACCGATGACAACGACCGGCGCCAGTCCACAACAGCCTACACACCTGACGGTCTCCAGGGAGAAACGCTCATCGGGGGTAGTGCCCCCCGCTTGCACTCCCAATCCTCTCTCTAAGGCCTCCAGGATCTTGACTCCGCCTCTGACATGGCAGGCGGTTCCCAGACAGACGTTAACTAAATGTCGACCTCGAGGCTTGAGGCTGAAAGCCTTGTAGAAGGTGGCGATGCCATAAACTCTAGTTAAAGGTTGATTCAGGCGGGCGGACGCCAACCTCAGAGCATCTTGCGGCAGATAACGCAACTCCTTTTGAATATCCTGCAAAACCGCAATGAGGGCCGACGGTTCATACCCTTGGCGGTTCATGATTTCGTCGACCTTACCCAAGCCTTCCAGATCACTGGTAGCCCGAATTTTCTTTTCAATTCGAAGTATTTCCGCTCTCTGGCGCAGTCTCTTTTTCTCTAACGCCTGTTGTACACTCTCCAAGAGCTTTTCTGGCGGTATAGATTTAGAGAGATAATGGAAGGCCCCTCTTTTCAGGGATTCGACCGCACCCTCCACCGTGGGATTGGCGGTAATGACGATGGTGGTGATTTCCGGGTCGAGATTTCTCATTAACTTCAGAAGTTTTAGTCCATCGACCCCGGGAATCTCCAGCTCTGTCAAAACCAAATCGAAGGTGCTTTCCTTTATCTTTGCAAGTCCACCATTACCGTCATCCGCGGTCT
Source organism: Candidatus Zixiibacteriota bacterium (assembly GCA_046759085.1). Taxonomy (GTDB): domain Bacteria; phylum Zixibacteria; class MSB-5A5; order DG-27; family DG-27; genus DG-27. The sequence continues at coordinate 5,131 of JBHIBM010000037.1, read as the reverse complement.
CCACCAGATAGCCATTAGACTCAAGAACCTCAAGCCATCTCTGTCTCTCTTGGCCGCCCCGGTCAACTATCAGAATGCTGAAACTACTCGCTTGATTCCCCATCTCCACCGACCTCGGGAGCCTGAACCGCGCTTATGCGGAGTTGGTATATGCTATTTGGCTTCGGTTTATATGCGCGAATGCTTTTCTTCTTTGTGCACAGGGGGCAGATTTGCTTGGCCTCATCGCTATCGTTGAAACTTACAGCGTTCTCTCACAGCCCACGCCCAACAGAGAGCCTCTGACTATGTTGTTCCTGAGCACATGCTCGTTTAGAATCTCACAGATTTTCTTTCCGTCCAAGTCGACGTATTTCACCGGGGGCTGGCCTGCCAGCTCCACCGTGACCATCGGTTCCCGGCAACACAAACCGGCACAGCCCGAGGTAGTAACCACAACATAGCTGATCTCTTTTTTTTCTATCTCCTCCATCAAGGCTCTGTAAACCTTTTCGGCCCCGGCAGCAATGCCACAGGTGCCCATATGAACAGTGATACGCGCTCTTCTATCGCCCCCCTCAACTAACTCCGAAGCTTTTCTGTTTTCCTCTTTGATTCTCTCGAGGTCTTCGATTTTCAGCTTCAGCATCTGAAAGATTTACTTTTCAGGAGATTGCACCCGCCCCTCTGACTCCCGAATCACTCCGTCTTCAATCCAGCTTCATACAGTTTGCCGGCCAGCTTGTAGGTGTTCAAGTCGGTAGAAAAGACTGTTATCTTGGCCTTGCTGGCCAACTCCAGGGTGTCATCCTGGGGGACCCTGCCGCCGGCGATGATCACCGCGGAGACATCAACCAGGTTGGCCACCGCAACGATATTCTTATGAACCTGAATTGTCACCCAGACATTGCCGGGCTTGGCTCCAGCCATGACGTCGCTGAGCATGTCGGAAACGTAAGCCCCCTCAACCTCCTTATCGTGAATCTGGTTTAAAGCTTTCAGACCAATCTTTTTCTGCAACTCTGAAACCGTCATTGGGGAGCCTCCTGTCCGATTATGTAAGAGCTGTTGATTTTCACTTATCTACTGATGGAAACCTAAGCTTCGGTCATCTCCAGCATGCCAATGTCTCGGATGATCTCCCCGTAACATCTCTGCGGATCGCTGCTGAAGGCGCTGGGGAGGATCAGGATCTTTTTGCCGGGACTTCTCAGTCGATCGTTGAAGAAGCGGTTCAAGACCTTCAGCTTCTCGATGGTTAAAGCCACCTCCCCGGTGGTGGGGAGATGACCCAGGGCGGCATAAACCCAGATGTCTGACTCCTGGCAGATTTGGGATAGAGTGTAGAGGTTGCAGTCGGTGTTGGTGCAGCCGAAGCAGTGCATAAGCCCCACCAACTCCTCGAAGGTGACGAGCTTATCGCACTTCGAACATGCCAGGTCGAATTTCACCGACTGGTCGCTGCCGAAATAGCTCCAGATATGTTCCCCCTCCCGGTATTTCTCCCTCGGGGGATTATCCTCGTAAGAGAAATATATCCGCCGGGAACTGCAGCGATAGCAAGCCTCCTGAACAATATAGCCCCCACGGATATTGGTCATCTTCCAATTGTGATTGCAGTCTTCGGCCGGCATTCTTTTTCTCTATCTTAGCAGAATTTCAGAGATTACAATGGCAATAGTGCCTATCCCTTCTCTCTGTCTGCAGCAAGGGATCCAGACTATCTCGAACCAGACGTCGACCCGCCGATCGCCGAAAGGTTACACCTTCTTTAGTTAGCGTGCAAAATAATAAGACTCCTGGACAATGTCAATCGAAAAGCCAGGATTGTCCTCCACGACATCCCTAACGCCTGGCCACATTCATGACTTGCCAGATTCACCTTAGGAGAAACCCAGCCGTCTGGAGGGCACTGGACCGTACAACTAATTATACCTCATTTCGGAATTTCAAGCGGATTAGTGGGTGGCAAATCCTGTTGCGAGGGTGCCTGAATTTCGCAGCTGTATTCCCACCAAAGATTGAGGCTATATCTATGCAGGGAACGGCGATCAAGCCACGGGAAGCGGCCCAGCGGCAATGAGCTTCTTACGACGCGCGTCAACAACGGCTCCGAATCCCTCCAGAGTCCTTGATCCTAGGAGTTTTGAGTCCCCCCTACGCCCGAAGACCACCTCATCAACGGTTTCAAACTGCCCACAGCGGATGAGTGCATATCCTACATCCCGGGTGATTTTCTCTCCGTTGGCCATTACGAAGCTAACATCCTTTTTTCTCACCGAACTGCGGCCCTCTTCAATTCCTCCTCAGGAATCCAGGTATATTCTGCACCGGTGTCAACCATCATTTTTTTGACGGTCACGGATTTTCGCGGTGAGCGTAAATCCTCAATAGCGCAACTTACACGTATTCCCAACGAGAAATCTCCTTCCAAGAGTAGAACACTGAATCCCACTCTCCGAAACTGAATTGAGCGATAAGGATGGCAATGAAAATAACAGAATATGGAGCTTTCTAGCTTTTGCCAAAAGCGGAGGTTATCTGACTCTTCCGCCGGCGAGTCCCGGACTTTTTCCTTATGTATTCAATCTGTTCGCTCGGCGTCATCCCTCTCATTTCCTGACTCATCCGGTCACGTATCTCTCTCATCAATCTAACAGCATCGAGTCTCTTACTCTTTTTCATGACAGAGCTCCCGTGGGGACCGTATCTCTAATTCTGGATAGCCTGATTTCAAATTCACGGCGTTGAAAGCTCGAATACGGCTCCACTTGACAATGTGCCTGAAATTCCAGCTGACTAATATATCTACACGCTCTACTGTCGCAATAGCAATGTGTTGGGCATCAACACGATTAGCATCAGTTACTACACCCTCACTTATATACGCTTCAGCAAGCGAGATCGATTCCGCCTCTAAATATACTCTCTCGGCACCTCGTAAGGCGGGATGTTTCAGCAGGGACTCTACCTCTTTCGGAGATTGAAGCAACTCGGCAATAGTGATGTCTGAGAGCACCGGACGGTAATGACCGGCCTTGAAATCCCTAAAGAGCTGCTCAGAGTGTTCCTGAAATTCCTGGTCCAAGCAACCTCCAATAACAGAGGTGTCAATATATACCCTTGGAATCAACTCAACCTCGCTTTCAGATAAGAGTTCTGACTGATTCTTGGTTAATGAAGATAACACTCATCCTATTTTCAGACAACAACAAGCTTGCAATCTACATTGGGCATTTAACATCACCATCGGGTCTAAGTCCCCGGTCCCAGCATCGCCTCCCGTACGTACTTGGCGGGTGGAGAGCCGTAACTCAGAAGCTTCTCGTTGAACTCTTTGAGGTTGAACCTGTCTCCTTTTCGCCTCTTATACTCGTCCATGAGGTCGTTCAATTCCTGAAAACCAACGAAGTAGGTACAGAGCTGGGTGGAGGTCAGGCAGGCACGAATCCACTTGCCCTGAGCTTCCGCCTCCTCCTGAAAGGCATCCTCGACCATAAGCTTCATCGCCTCCTCTTCAGTCAGACCCTTGGTATGTAGCTTAATGTCCAGAATCGAGTTGGTGACAGCACGCAAATACATTTTCAACTGAGTTAACTTCAATCTGGGGTCGTAGTCGTGGAAGCCACTATCGATCATCTGCTTTTCGGCCAACATCGCCCACCCCTCGACGAAAGGTCCACTGCCGAAGATACTGCGGATCAGGGAGGGGAAACGGTTGGCGTAATATAGCTGGACGTAATGACCGGGAATGGCCTCGTGAAAAGATAGCTCCTCCAGAGCGAAATAGTTGTATTCACGCAAATAGGAATCGACCTGGGAGGGAGTATAATAGTCGGGTACAGGCGAGACCCGGTAGAATGTATTCTGCCCCTTATCCAGAGGACCGGGAGCGTCCAGACCTGCGACTGCCACCCCTCGAGAGAACTCCGGCGTCCACTCAATCACCAGAGGCTGACTTTCGTCTAAGGTGATGAAATCCTTCTCCTTCACGAAGGCTTCGATTCTTATCATTATCTCTTTTATGGTGTCCAGCAGTTCTTCCGGGCGGGGATGATCTTTGCTTATCTCCTCTAAGGCCTCCCTTATAATCACTCTCTCAAGGTTTTCCCCCTTCTCTCGATGCCCTCGTCCTGGGAAGTATTTCTTGTGCAGTGGCAGGGCGATTTTATGCATCTCCTTCCGAACTCTTTTGGCTTCCCTCTCAGCGCGGTCTAAAATCTCTTCCGGAGTCAAATCCGATTGCAGGGTGAGTCGCAGCTTCTCCCGATAGAGTTCCTCTCCCAGCCGAAAGTCACCTTCAGAGCGAGCGAGTAAGTCTTCCTTCAGGAATTCCTGATACTCCTTCAAAGCCTGAACCGCCACCTCAGACGCCGCCAAGATGCTGTCCTTCAACTCCGGGGCGTTGTCGAGGACTCTGGGAAGGTCCTCTTGAAGGAGGTTAATGCTCCCCTGACTCTGCCTGATGGCAACCGTGGTGGCAACCTCCGGAGGATTATCCAGATTCTGTTTAGCCTGTTTCACTAATCTCGGAATTTGCCCCAATCGAGAGACAAGATCTCTCAGACGTTCCTCCCAGGGGGCGAAATCGCGGGTGATGAGGGAATTGATAGCGCCACCTATGAGGTAATTGTACATGAGTGGACTCTTGATGTGGGGCTTCTGCTCTTCGAGCCTGAAGATTCGACTATTGATTTCATTAATCAGAATTTCTAAGTCAACGCGGTTGGTCTGGTTCAACCTCTTGGCATTGACCCTTCTAAACTTGTCAAGATAGCCTCGAAACATCTCTAACTTCTCGTGGACCGCCGCCGGAGAGTAATCGTCCAGCAGGTGGTCGTATTGATGGGCACCGATGTAGGTGGCATGCACCGGAGAGGAGTGGAAAGAATCCTCTAAGAAAGCATCTGTCAGGAAGGAGAACTTCATATTCTCATCCACGCCGCAGTTGAACGATAAAGTCAGAATAAGAAAGACACCAGTAACAGTGAAAATACCTCTTCTTTCAGTTCTGAAATGATTGCGAATCTCTTTTGACATTCTCTTACTCCTTTACATTGACACTAACGGGAAAGAAGGGCCTGATTTTCTCTTCAGCCGGTTTCGGCGTCAACAGGCTCACGACTACCAACCCGAAAATGGAGGCGCCGAT
>JBHIBM010000036.1:0-10777 GCA_046759085.1 Candidatus Zixiibacteriota bacterium | reverse complement strand
GCTTATAATGATTGAACTGGATCGGCTGTGAGAAGCGACGAGACCCCCCCGCCAGGAGTGAAATCGAGGCTATTATCAATGCCAGGGAGATACCTATTGCCATGCCTCTAATTCTCATTTTCCTCGCCGCTTGATCCTCCGAAGCCGAAATCTCGTTGACTGCCTGAGAACCTCCAACAGCTCCCATTGGTCGACCGGCTGAACCAAATAATAGAAAATGCCCTCCAGTCGTGCCTGCCTCTCAAGCTCAATTGAATCGTTTTCGCTGACCGCAACTACTGGCAGGTCCGGATCCAGCTTCTTCACGACTGATAGCTTCTCCAGTTGCTCCTTATCGCTGTCGTTTCCGGCAAGCACTAAAAGCAAGGTGTCAAAGCGTCCACTCTCGAATCTTGGCAACGCTTTGTCCAAGGTGGGGAACAGCTCCGCTCTTATTCCTTCCTTCTCTAAATAACGGCTTAACTCCACCGTATCCGCGGAGTTCGAACAGAGCAGAATCGTTGTCAGAGGATCCACGCCCATCTCGTTAAGCAATAATGAGAAAACTGTGCCAGCCCCTCAATAATTTTCAACTTATTGGTCTATAATAGATTAGGGAAGAGAAGGAGGGTGACAGCCAGAGGTGAGGCGGGCATTATACCCGAGGCATATCAGGTTTTATTCACAAGATGTTAAGTTATAGCGAGTTAAGAAGAAGCCCAAGATGTGAACAGGTCGGGCATTATTCCCGACTGCTTTTTAATCGCCTGTAAATAGTCTTGGGGTCAACGCCGAGGATGGTGGCTGCTCTGGTGCGGTTGCCCTCACATCTATCAAGGATGAATCTGATGTATCTATCCTCAATCTTCGCCAGAGTCTCAAAATCTCCTCCCGGTTTCGTAAAGCTGAAACTCCTGCGCAGGTTGGAGGGTAAGTCCTTGGGCTCGATGATACTGCTATCGGAAAGTATGATCGCTTGCTCGACCGCATTTTCGAGTTCGCGTATGTTGCCGGGCCAATCATAATTCAGAATGAGCTCCGTGGCGGCCTCCGAAAAGCTTCTGGATTCATTCAAGAAACGTGTTTTTTTCTTAAGGCAATAATCAACAAGCGCGGGAATATCCTCCTTCCTTTCGCGCAAGGCCGGGATCTTTATACAAAAGACATTGAGCCGATAATAGAGGTCTTCCCGGAAGAGTCCCTCGGAGACCATCTTTTCCAAATCGCGGTTGGTGGCGGTCACTACTCTGACATCCACCCGTATGAACCCGGTACCTCCGAGCCTTCGAAATTCTCCGGTTTCAATCACCCGGAGGAGTTTGGCTTGGGTCGAGGGGCTAATCTCTCCGACCTCGTCTAAGAACACGGTGCCGCCGTCAGCCACCTCGAAGAGACCATGCTTTCGTTTCACCGCCCCGGTGTAAGCTCCCCTTTCGTGTCCGAACAGCTCCGATTCAAAAAGGTTTTCGTGCAGGGCGCCACAATCGACAACAACGAAAGGTTCTTCCGAGCGAGGCGAACGACGATGTATGGCCCGGGCGGCCAATTCCTTGCCGGTTCCCGATTCTCCCAGCAGCAACACCGTGGAGGTCAAAGGTGCCACCCTGTTGATCATATCTAAAATCGCGGTGAAGGCCTTGGATTTGCCGACCATCTCGGAAAATCCCCGCTCGGATAATCCCTGTTTCAAAGTCTTGTTGGACTCCGCCAGCCTTTTGGCTTCCATAGCCTTCTCTATGGATATCTTGACTTCCTCCAGGCGGAACGGTTTGGTGAGATAATCGAAGGCCCCCATCTTCATCGACTTGATGGCACTATCGATAGTGCCATAACCGGTCAGCATTATTACGGTTGTTCCGGGGTGGAGTTCCTGTATAGACTCCAGAACGGTTAGGCCGTCTGGCTCCGGCATGAATATGTCAAGGAGGACAATATCGTAGGGGCGCTGTCCCAGAGCTTCAAGGCCCTTTCGACCATCGCTAACATATTCAACCTCGAAATTCATGCGTGCTAATTCGCGGCTGAAAACCTTGGAGAAGGTAGCGTCATCGTCTACCAGCAGTATAGATATCATTTGAGATTCGTCGTTCTGCGGATTCTGCATCCTATCACTCTTCGGCCGGTAGTATTACGGTGACTTTGGTGCCGCCGTTGACTTCGCTCTGGATGCTGATTTCACCTCTGTGGCTATCCACAATGGTGCGGCAGATAGAAAGTCCCAGGCCGGATCCCTCGCCGCCTCTCTTAGTTGTAAAGAATGGATTAAAGACCTTACTTAAGTTTTCCGGGCTTATGCCGCTGCCGTTATCCTCGACTTCAAAGCATACTTGGCGGTCACTGACTTTGGTTCTCAACGTTATGGTTCCATTCCTTTGCAGCGCATAAAGGGAGTTCAATAGCAGATTAACAACCACCTGGGGGAACGAGATCTTTGAGAGTCTCACTTTGGGAAGTTGGGGGTCAAGCTTCATTTCAACATTGACCCCTTTGGCAAAAATATCATACTCAACCAGACGGACTGATTCTCTGATGATTTCGTTCATATCTGACAGTTCAAACCCGCCGGCCGGCGCGGAGGAAAAATTGAGCAGCCTCTCCGTAATGGCCTTGCATCTGAACGCCGAACTTTTAATGGTACCCAGATACTCGTAAAGCTCGCTTTTATGGTCACTTTGTATCGGCAGATTTTCGACCATACTTATCAAGCCCTCGGCACAAGTGGTGATGGAGGCCATAGGATTGTTTATCTCGTGCGCCACTCCAGCTGCCAGCTTTCCCACCGATACCAATTTCTCCCTCTGCACCATCTGCTTTTCAAGTTTTTTCCTGAGGCTGATATCCCGGAGGTCCTCCACCACCTCGTAAACGCCGTTTTCATCTCTGCTTATAACCGAGACACAAGATTCGTATACCTTTTCGTCTCCGTTCTTCGATATATAAGTTACAACTCTGTTGGAAAACTGTCCGGTTTCAAATACCCGACAAAGGTTACATTTTCTCTCATCGGAGCGACACCAATCGCCGTGGAAAACATTGAGGTCGCCGATGGGAGCGTTCAGAAATCTATTTCTGTCTTGCTTGCCCTGGTCAAACATTTTCAGGTATGCTTCGTTTGCCAGGACGAGGATTCGGTCTCGTTTGATAACCGCAACGCCATCGTCGATGCTGTTTATCAGTCCCTCGAGGTAGGCCCGGGCGGCTTCAATTCGTTCCAATGATTGCCGCAAATTGCTGGCCATCCGATTGAAGCTCCCCGCTAGTTGACCGAGCTCGTCCTTGCTGGGCAGAACAATGCGCCCCGAAAAATCTCCCCTTTCCATCTCTCCGGCGGCTTTTCTCAACAACGCCAGTTTATCCAGGATTATCCTTTTAAAGCCGAATCCAAAGGCGCCCGCCATCAAAAAAACGGATAACAGAAGCATAATGAAGGAGATCTTCAGGTTGTAACTCGCCAAAGCCTCTATCTCCGCAACGGAGATGTCCGTCACTAACATTCCCAGCACTCGGGCCTGATCCAGATGACATTTTTCGCAAGGGGGCCCTTTTATGATGGGATTTACGCTACGCAAAAATCTCTCGGTTCCGCTCTTTATCATGATCGATTGTTCGCGTTCCGAGGGTTTACGCTGGTGGCACACCTGACAGGTCCTTTCGCTGATCTGGATCACCCTGCCAAGCTCGGGCCGTTCTGATGAGACCTTTATCTCACCTCTTTTGTTGACGATGAAGATCCGCTCGATCTGTGGTTCTCGCGCTATCTCCTCCAGCATCTGCTGAATCTCATCGAGCCGCCGGCTTAACATGGCGATCTCGAAGCTCCTCTCCAGGGTATTGGTGAGTTGGGCCGCCGATACCGTTAAGGAATTTGTGAGGTGGTTGACATTGAGCCGATACTGAACATAAAAAATAACGCCTGACATGAGCGTCAAAACCGAAAGCACAAGGAGTGCAATTTTGAGATGCAAACTTTCGGTCAACTTCTTTCCCATTGGCGACCAATCCTTTAAAGAACAAATCCAATGGAATTTAAGCTCCAGCGCTTAAAAGTCAATACCCGATATAGGGAACGCGCCGAACCTTCAAATCTTCCACATTCTTGACCAAGGGTGTTATCTCACCCTAATGGATTCCTTGCTCACCCTTTCTTTTGGGAGGGGGGTGTCCCTTCCCTCAGCAGTGGGCGTCACCTGTTTGATACCTAGGCATCAGAACCCGCCAGAAGAATCTAAGACGGCTTATCATCCACGTCATCGCTTTGCTGGGTAGGTGCGGGAGTGCCCCCGGCGGCCCTCTGGCAAGCAGTTTTGGCTTGAATCAGGGTTAGATGTGAAGAGCGAACGATATGGGGGCATCTCTGTCCCTCAGGTTGGTCGATCAGTTCACGGGTGTGGGACGCCCCACACAGCGTTTGCACTGAGTCCGGTTACATCAGACACGACCCCATCCCGGATCACAATCGGATCTGCCACATATCATATCACCTAGAAGCAGGGAGATATGTGGGAACGCTCCTACTGATGAACCGTTTTCAGATACTCGACTACCGCGCCAAAAGTTCTAAGATCGTCCGGCCGCGGGAGTTCTTTGAGCGCACATAGAACTTCGGTGCTTTCTGACATTGTGTCATCACAGCCACCGAGGGTAGCGGTGACATTTTGGACCCCTCCTGTTGTTTTGGGCTGAGATTACGGCTAACCGCTAGAAGAAAGCATGTTAGGCCACCTTGTGAGTCATAATCCAGTTGATGAAGTCGTCTCGTTGCTCCCGTTTTTTTATGCTGGCTAGAACGTCCGCAGGCGTCTGGATGGGATGCTTAAGGCCGGATTCAGGGGGATTGTTGGATGTCGGAGGTACCGTCGAACAAGGAACAGAAATGGGGAGCGGAAGGGTTTTTACCAGCGGGTGTTGCTGACTTTGCATGGTTGGTTGGAAGGGATAGAAGTGCCTCGCTTGCGCACTGGTGGTTGGGGTCGGAGGTGTTGGAGAAGTATTGCCGCAAGTCTCCGGCCTTGGACCGGCTGATCTTGGAGGGTTTTCTATTGGGTCATTCGACCCGCTAGACGGTGAGGTTGTTTAAGAGAGGCTTTGGTGGAAGCATGAGTCCTCAGGCGGTCTCAAATGTGGTGAAAGCACTTCAGGATGAGGTTGCGGCTTTCCACCGGCGTTTACTTGACGATGGTTATGAGTTTATCTATCTGGATTGTTTATGGCTTAAGATAACCTCTCCGGTTAAAGCCCAGCGGGTATTGTTGGTTGCCTACGGCGTTGGGCATGATGGCACCAGAGGCTTGATAGATTCTAAGCTGGCCTCTTCGGAGAGTGAAGCCTGCCGCAGGCGGGGTGGGGGTTTTTGTCAGATTTGAAGGCTGGGGGTTAGTGGGGAACTATTGGAGGCCATCGTTCACGATGGTAGTGCTGGGCTGGTTAAGGCTTTGGCTGGCCTATATCCCCGGGTTAGGACCCGACTGCGTGTGTTCCACAAGCTCTCCAATATCAGCCAAAACCTCACCGACGGCAGGCACCGCTCCCAGATTCTCAAGGACGCTGCCGCTATATATACGGTGGAGACGGAGAAGGAGCTCCGGGAGGGGCTAAGGTAGTTCCGGAGCAAATGGGGAGATAAGGAACCGAAAGCGGTTAGGAGTTTCATCCGAGGCTTTGAGGCCACCTTGACTTACCGGGGATAGAAAGAACCTCTGAGATCGGTGATCAAGACTAACCCGCCTCCGGCGGGGAAAGATACCTAGAGGAGCTGCAGAGGAGGATCAGGCTCTTCAGGGAGTTCGCAGATGTCGGAAGCGTAGATAGAATCGTTTACGGCTTGGTAGCCTATGTGCTGGATACCCGTGCACCAAACAACAGCCCAATTTTAGACAATTAACTTGACATGATCTCATCTTAAAGTTCATAAAAAAGATGTCGACTATTTAACAGTTACCGTCCACCATTGAGCTTGAGAGAGTTGAATATTGAACTGTGGGTCGGGCACCATAGAGTCTGAATACCAAGGCTGCACCTCTTTAGGAGGGGAACAGAAGGGACACCGAGAAATCTCTTGACAGGTGGATAGAAGTGCCCATATATTCGCTGAAATTATCTGATGCCAAGACTTTTTATGGAGATGAGCACCTCAAATAGAAGTCTCTTTGCTCTTACAGTGGTGCTCCTTCTGGTTCTTTCGAGCTGTGTTCCCAAAACGCCGGAGGCTCCCACCTGGGAGGTGGAGCTGAACCTTCCCCTCTCGGCGGATAGAACCACTCTGGAGGAGATTGTCAAGAAGACCGAGGAGCTTTTCGTCGGCGCCGATAGTCTGTTGGGCTTCAGGTTCGAAGAGGGAGTTGAGACCATTGAGGTGGGGGAGAGCCTCAAGGTGGACTCATTCACAGAAGAGGTTGATACCGCCTACTTGGGGAACATGACAATCCGCCCGGATGAGGCCGAAACCAAAGGGGTGGTGCTGAAAGAGATCTGGCCGGAGGCCGTCAATAATCAGGGGCAGAACGTGGTGATCCCTGAGATCCCCTTCCCGCAAATAGACAAGGTGTTGGACCCATACGACTATTTCGACAGCTTAGGGATTCACTCCGGGCTGGTGCGGTTGACCGTTGTCAACGACAGCATCCTGCAGATTGTCAACCTCCAGCTTCAGCTTTTCGACAGTGTCGACTTCAGCACCGTCGGCACGGTTAGCGTCGATACCTTGGAGAAGGGCGAGGTGGACACCGAGCAGATTCTGATTGCCGACGACACCGTTTCAAATAGGTTCATCGTCCGTCTGACCGCTGACAGTTTCTCCTCCGGGGGAGTTCCGGTGATGGTGGACACTCTCTCGGCCATAAACATAACTGTCGATTTCCCTTCGGATCTTGAGATCGACTTTGCCAAAAGCAGAGTTCCCTCACAGTCCTTCGAGAAGGTCGATTCCACCAGGTTTGAAAACATCTCCATAGAATCGGCCCAGATCCTTTCTGGGAACGTGAGTATAGAGATCGACAATCACCTTCCCATCGAGAGCTGGTTGACTCTGAGGTTGCCCAACCTGCAGAAGGGCGGAGAGGTTGTCAGCAGGAACTTCCCTCTGGAGCCGCTTGTAACCGATACGGTTAACATCTTTCTGACCGGCGCCCAATTCAGCTCCAACCGACCGGCTCCGACCCGCTACCTGCAGGTTGAGTTGGCGGACACCACCGTTGACACTGACACCGTCAAAGTCACCCTGCATAGCGAGGATTACATCTCCGGTCAGGTCAGGGTGGGGAAGTTGAGATTGGAATCGCTGACCGGAATCCTTGACACCACCAGGTTAGAATTGAGCTCCTTTTCCGAGGAGATCGACATCCCGGAAGGGCTAACCGGGATTGAGCTGCAGGATCCCACTCTGAGATTGGATTTCCAGGCCTCCAGCGATTTTCCGGTGGTATTTGATTTGCGCTTCGTCGGCGAGAACGAGAGAGGCCAGACCAGAGATTTAGACCTGGAGGACACCCTGCGCTTTGTTGGCGGAGAAGGGACTGTCACTTTCGATAAGGATAACTCCAACTTGGTGCAGTTCTTGGAGATAATGCCCAATCGGATTGAGCTGGACTTGAGCGAGAGCAGTATGCTCTTGGGGGACGGCACCAGCCTCATCCAAATCGGGCGTTCCGACACTCTGGCCGGGCAGGTGACAATTGAGTCTCCGATGTGGGCGGTCATTGCCCAGACGAGCTTCCAGGGGTCGGAAGACGAGACCGAGGAGATAGAGATCGAGGAGGAGTTGACCACCCAACTCCTCTACGGAGAGATTCACTACACCCTGTACAATCATCTACCTGCAGGCATCAATAGGGTTGAATTTTACTTAAGTGAGCACCCGGAGAGCGTTTACAGCAACAATCCCGAGGTCACCATCGGTCCGGCCTCGATGAACGCAGGAATTTTCGATAACACCGGGAGGGTCGTAGCTCCCGACACTACCGAGGGGATTGTAACTCTCACCGAAGAGCAGTTAGACATCTTCCGCAATCCCAACGAGGATGAAAGCAAATTCATCTACCTGGGCTACGGGGTGGTGATTAGCGGCACCGGAGGCGAGGCTGTCAAGATCTACCAGTCCGATTACTTAGAACACAAATTGAGCGCCAGACTGAGGATCAAATTGACGGAGGACGATTTCGAGTAGTCGAGTTCCCGGACGGGAGAGAGCATGGTCACAAAAACCGTAACCTTGACATTTACGATTCTGCTTCTTTTGGGGAATTCTCTTCCCGCCTGGGGAACGGTTTTCACCTCCGCGAGAATGTTGGGAACCTCCGGCGGACTTCTGGCGGACGCAAAAGACCTAGATGCGGCCGTCATCAATCCCGCCAATCTGGCCTTCTGGGGAGATAGGTCTCTGAGAGTTCGTTTGCTCTCCGTCAGCGCGGGAGTTTCAAACAACAGCTTCTCTCTCGCAGATTACAACAGTTACACCGGCTCTGAGCTTTCGGAGGCGGATAAGACGGACATAATTGGCAAGATCCCCACAAGCGGTTTGACCCTGGACGGGGAGGTGGTGGCGACGGCGCTGGCGGTGGCGTGGAAAAACTACGCCATAGTCTTCAGCGGCTTAGGAGCGCTTCACGGCAAATTCTCCAAGGACTATTTCGAACTGCTTCTATACGGCAATGAGCTCGACCGTACCTACTCAATCGAGGATACCGAGGGGGAGGCTTACGTCGCCTCAGTTCTCTCCCTGTGTAGTTCCTATATTATCAGAAAGGGTTCCGCCGACACCTTGGCATTGGGCCTCACTGCAAAATGGCTTCGAGGCTACCTTTACGGCGGCTCCTCACAGGTGGAGGGTGGCATCACCTTTCACCGTTATAATTTCGAGGCTGCTGGCACCGCTGCCGGACGAAAGTCGGAGGGCGGCTCCGGTTCCGCCTTCGATTTTGGGGCAATCTACAAACTGAGGGAGAAGTGGACTTTCTCGGCCTCGTTTCTCAACATCGGAGCAATTAACTGGACCAAAGAGGTGGAGGAGAAGATATTCACCTTCCAGGCCGACTCCCTGATGCTATACGATGACCGCGACACCTTAGATGATGTCGGAACCGATACCACCATCTACGGAGGCTCCTTCAAATCCAAGCTGCCGTCGAAGATGATCCTGGCGAGCACCTGGAAGGGTGGGGAGCGATTGACGCTGGGCCTCTCGTGGGAGCAGGGTTTCCGGAACGGTCCGGCGGTCAGCAAGACTCCCTACTTAGCGTTGGGTGGGGAGTATTATCCGACCAGGTGGCTGCCCTTGAGGGCTGGTCTGGGCCTGGGAGGCTATCTGGGGTTTTTCGGCTCTCTCGGATTTGGACTTAACTTCTCCGGATTCTCACTCGATTTTGCCCTCGCCAACCGCGGCGTGTTCAAACCCAAAGGGGTGGCTTTCGCCCTCACCATGGACCTTTTCATGTGATTGGGCAACTCTCCGAATTCCTACCGCACAAGTTCTCGAATCGCTTACCTAAATACTCTCGGTTCAAATCTCATAACGGATGCTGCTAAGTACACTTTTGGATTCAGGGCCTAAATCCGTCACCTGGTTGGTAATCGGAATAAACTTGATAGCCGATTTGAATCGGGGTTGCTTGCAGGTCGGATTTGAGAAGGGAACTGTCCGGTCTTGAAATTTCTTGTTTAACCCCAATCGATTTGTATATTAAGACAGAAACAACAGGACTTGGAAGGATGTCGGTTGACCTGAGGAACGTGGAAGGCTCTGATTCCTTTCAAAGTCTTTACACCAACGTGGCTATGGCGAAATGAAAACATCTGGTCAACCTAGGTTTTCTGATGTCACAACGTTCCCCTTATCATACAGAGAGACAAATGAGCAGATCACAGGAGAAATTCATTATTGATGAGAATGGCAGGAAGACGGCTGTCGTGGTTCCGGTGAAACGCTACGCCTGTCTCCTCGAGGACCTGCACGATCTTTCGATTATTGCCGAGCGCCGAGACGAACCTGCAATTGGCCTGAAGGAATTGAAAAAGAAACTGGGTTCGGATGGACTCACTCGAGATTGAGTTTAAGCGTTCGGCGGAAAAGGACTTGAGAAGGATTCTCTGATCTCTCATTCCTGAAATCTTGAAGGGGATTGAAGCTCCAAGAGAGAATCCCTTTACGCGCTGATCTCCAAAACCAAAAAGGCGCAGGAGTCTGACTCCTGCGCCTGTTACGCAACAAGCGACCCTCCGAAAACCCTGGGTCAAAGAGGAAGCAAATTCCCTACTTCAAAAGGGTGACGCTCTTGGTTGTGACCGTTTCCCCCGCGGACAGTTTCAAGAAATAGACACCCGAAGAGAGAGCCTCAGCCTCCCAGACCAGCCGGTGTCTGCCGGCAGGTTTGAAGCCTTCAAAGACGGTGTCGATTCTTCTCCCCAAAAGGTCGTAGACCTCCAAGGAGACCTCGCCACCCTGCGGCATGTTGAAAAGGACTTCGGTTGAGAGATTGAAGGGGTTCGGGAAATTGTCCAGGGACACCAAATCGGTTCGCAAGCTCGCTTCCGTCGAGAGTGCTCCAGATGACTCGAAACCGGAGCACGTCCAGCCTCCACTCTCTACAGAGGTAACTCCCACCTTGGTGAAGGTGAAACTTGAAGAGTCGACTTTCGTGGAGGGATACTGGCCAACGTATGCGGTGTAAAGGTATTCCCCTTCGGGGGCAGCTCCGGGCACATTCTGCGAAAGATCGGTATAGGTGATAGCATCCAGAGGATGCAGACGGGGACGCACATTGAAAACCGGCCCGTACGGATCCCCGTTCGGCAGGGTCACCATCCC
>JBHIBM010000035.1:0-10884 GCA_046759085.1 Candidatus Zixiibacteriota bacterium | reverse complement strand
GAGGCCTCCCAGGAGACTACATGATGCCCGGCCTGCATCTCAGCATCGATTAGGGTGTCAATCCTCTGCCCGGAGAGATTGTAGACTTCGAGGCTGACCTTACACGCCCTGGGAACATCGAAGGATATCTCCGTCTGGGCGTTGAAAGGATTCGGATAGTTCTGGGCAAGGGAATGATTCTCGGGCATGCTGCCGTCGGAGGAGGGGACGCTCAGCAGTATCTCTTCAATCCCACCGACCTCGACGATGAGGTCGTCGAAGTCACGAGAAGCGCCGGGCCCGAAATAAGAACTCTCAGGATTCCTGACCATGTCCTCCCAGCAGAGCACATAAGAGTATGGAACTCTGATACGGTACTCGAACTGACCGGGGTGCTCCGGGTCCCACTGGTAGTTGGGGAAAATCAAGAGGTGCTGTAAGGTGGGGTCCTCTTCGACCGCGGTGTTTCGGAACCTCTCCGAATACCAGGAGATCCAGCCGTATCGGGGATTGAACTCCCCATAAAGCTGAAAACCGAAGGCTCCGGGACCGGTGTCAAAGTAGAAAGTCCCGTACTCTTGGGCAGGAACAATCTCATTTTCGAAACTGCCCTCCCGATACCAGCCGAAGGCCTCATTTTCAGCCCAGCCGGCCTCTCGAATGATCACGGTGGCCGATTCTGCAGCCATCTGGAAAAAGATCTCGGCCTCAAGTTGGTCTTCAATGGTGAGGGCGTAGTCTTCGAGAAGGTAATCCCGCAGGTCCCCCAAGTTGACGTAAGGATCATCTGGCCAGACCCAGGCGAAGCTGCCCGCAGGCCACAACAGAAGCCCTGCAATCAATAACACCACAGCTTTGTTCATTAAAACCTCCCATCGAAAAGGTTAAAGTTTTACTCCTTACGAGAGCTACTCAAGAACTATGCCAGGAAGCCTCTTCTATCAAGCCTTTCCCGTACCCACGATCAAGAAGTGAACTGTCTGGAGGGATAAATGAACCAGGATGAGAACTTCTCTGCCGCTCTGGACATTCCTTCAACAGAATCGAAGCTGGAGACGCCACGATCAGGTTCACAAAAGGCTGTGAGAATGGAGGGCTGTTGAGATTCTGGACGCTTCCTTTCAGAGAAACCTTACGCAGTAACTTCAGAGGTGCGGAGATGGTCACACCGTTTGCCAGCTTTTGCAACCTCTTCACACGTGGCGGTCAGGGAGATACTCCTAACACCAGGTGTAGATTTTGTTTGACATCGCGCTTCTGACTCCTTCTATTAGGCGCGAGGCCTGATGGCCAGCTCAACGTCACTTCTGAAAATCAATTCTGGTTGCGACGGTCTTGCTGTATGAATGACATCCTTTATCTACGAGACCTGGTGGTGATATTTGCGGTTGCGGTCGTGGTCGTAACCGCGCTCCACAGACTCAAGATTCCATCCATCGCAGGGTTCATCTTAGCCGGCATTCTCGTGGGTCCTCGGGGCTTCGGTTTGATCGATGACGTTCATCAGGTTGAGGTCCTGGCAGAGACCGGCGTAGCCCTTCTGTTGTTTGGGATTGGTTTGGAGATCTCGCTTGAGCGATTGCGACGTCTCTGGTGGCCGGTTTTGGTTGGGGGTGCACTACAGGTTGGATTGACCGCAGCAGCCACCTTCGCCGTTTGTCGACTTCTGGGCTATCCCCCCAACCTGGCGCTGTTTATCGGTTTTGTGATTGCCATCTCCAGTACGGCTATCGTCCTTCAAGGGTTGGAAGCACGTGGTGAATTGGACGCCCCCCACGGGCGCCTAACCTTGGGGATACTTGTTTTCCAGGATCTCTCTGTTGTGCCGATGATGCTGGCAATCCCACTTTTGAGTGGTTTGGGACCTCCTGCTCAGAATCTGTTTAGCGCGTTGCTGCGGACGGTGGCGATTCTTGCCGGTGTTCTACTCGCGGCACGTCTTATCGTCCCTCAAGCGCTGCGTCTGATAGCAAAGACCCGGCAGCGAAATCTCTTCGTTGTAGCGGTTTTGCTTGTGTCCATAGGCACCGCCTGGGTCTTATCGATCTGCGGCATCCCGCTTGCCCTGGGGGCCTTCCTCGCGGGGTTGGTAGTGGCCGGGAGCGAGTATCGCCATCAAGCCCTCGCAGATCTGATGTCGTTTCGAGATGTGTTCACCAGTATATTCTTTGTTTCTATAGGCATGCTGCTCGACCTCGGCGCCATCTTGGAAAACATTATCCCCATTTTGATTTTGCTTATGGCAGTTCTTGCGGGGAAGTCCGGTCTGGTTTTCATAACTGCGATGATAATGCGTTTGCCGCTTAGGGTGTGCGTGCTGGCAGCGGCTGCATTGGCACAGGTTGGGGAGTTCTCCTTCATACTGATGCGCGGTGCTCAGACAAGTGGTCTGGTTACAGACCATCTGGCGGGCAACTTGGTGGTGGTGGCGGTTCTCTCTATGTTTGTGACTCCCTTCGGCCTGTCCCTAGGACCGCACCTTGCAGCTGGAGTGGGAAAGATACAGGTCCTCACTCGACTGCTTAAAGTGTCCACCGCCGAGGATGCTGCTGAGGAGGTCCGCACCATGCACGACCACGTCATCATAGGTGGTTACGGCCTTGCCGGTCAACAGCTGGCGCAGGCTTTGAGGCAGAGCGGAATTCCCTATGTGATAGCGGAGCTGAATGTGGAGAACGTGCGCAACGCCGTTTCCAGGGGGGAGCCGGCCTACTTCTGCGATATCACAAGTCTCGAAGTGTTGGAGTGCCTACGAGCAGCAAATGCAGGGGAGCTGGTGTTGCTTATCAATAACCCCGATGCTAACCAGCGCGCCGTCAAGGCCGCCCGCAGCCTCGCCCCAAATCTGCATATTGTCGTTCGCGCAAGCTACCAGCTCGATATCAGGCATCTCCTCAAAGCTGGCGCTAACGAGATAATAGCGGCCGAGATAGAAGCCGCCGTGGAGGTCGTCTCCCGCACATTGAACAGACACCAGGTCGATCCCGAACAGGTTGCGGTGCATCTTTCCCGAATTCGCAGTCTTCGCCAGGAGAAAACAGCATAAGCCGGAGAGGAGAAGAACAGAGCTGCTTAGTGGCCGAGGGTCAAACCCTCCGGGTATTGACATGAGAACTCACCCCCACATCAGCCGGCCTCAGCGGCCAGCGTCGGCCCGGATGAGTATCAAACGAGACCGGATACCACATACCTACGTCTCACTCCGATGAAAAGCTTTTCGATTGCCTATTGGTAAGAAGATCCATATATTTCAGGCACCAGGGTAACTCCTTCGGTCGCTCGATGGATTACTCGGCAGCACTCAGTTCGGAGGTCTCAGATGCTGAAAGCACTGGCCGATCAACTAAGAACACTGGCAAGGGAAGATGAGCGCGGTTTTCGTGAATCGGTTGAGAGACATCTGGG
Organism: Candidatus Zixiibacteriota bacterium; assembly: GCA_046759085.1. Taxonomy (GTDB): domain Bacteria; phylum Zixibacteria; class MSB-5A5; order DG-27; family DG-27; genus DG-27. The sequence continues at coordinate 7,500 of JBHIBM010000035.1, read as the reverse complement.
CGGCAGGGCCACCGAAGAGCAAATGAAGGCCGTAAAGGAGTTTATCTTCTTGCTACCGCCGGTGTTGCAGCAGCTGAGTGACTACTGGAAAGATGAATCATTGCCCTCGGAAGCGAAAAAACTCAGCGGTCACATCATAACCTACATATACAATCCAGACGACTACCTCCCCGAAGAAGAACATGGGCTGTTCGGCTATCTTGACGATGCCTATCTAGTGGTATCGGCATTCCTGCGAATTCAGGATTCCTATTTGAGGGACTGGCAGGACAAATCAGCCATGGAGCTAAAGCTGGTTGAACGGGCCCAGGAGCTGATAGTGGTTCCAGAGATAGTAATTCCCGAAGAGGCGAAGAGAATTGAAGCCCTGTTGGACGCCTGGACTGGTAAATAAGCCATCATTCACGAGAGCAACTATAGTGTCGCCCGGACATCCAAGCTCATAATCCTCAACTCCAATGAGATTCCTTCGAGCGTGGCCAAACAAAAAAGGGAGCCTTAATGGCTCCCTTTTCATCTGCGCTAATCTCGGTGATGCTTATTTCACAAGCGTCATCCTCATCGTCTGGCTGAACTCTCCGACGGTGAGCTTGTAGAAGTAGACACCCGAGGCACAACGAGAAGCATCCCAACGGACGGATTTGTAGCCTGCGGTCTGATGATCGTCGATCACGGTGGTAACCTTCCGGCCCAGCAGATCATACACCTCCAGGCTCACGTGACCATCCTTCTCCAGGGCATAGTTAAATGTGGTGCTGGCGTTGAAGGGGTTGGGGAGGTTGCCAAACAGCTCCGTTCTCTGGGGCAAAAGCTCGCTCTCCTCGTCGAACCATCCCTTGAGGGTCCATTCGTTGCCGCCGCTCCCTCTCGCAGAGGTGACGGTGAAATCAAACGAGGACTCATGGAGAATTGTGGAGGGGTACTCGCCACAGTAAGCGGTGTAGACATAATCTCCCGCAGGGGCGAAACCGGGGACGTTCTGGCGGATGTCGGTTCTGGTTATGGTCTGATTGGGCCCAAGGTGAACACCGTCGATTTGCTTCACCGGGCCGTAAGGATCACCGTTGGGCAAGGTGACCATGACCCAGAGATCGACCGTCTGTGAGTTAGAGGTGTTGTTGCTGAGAATGCCGGTGTAGGTGAAATGTCCACCCGGCGGAACTACAATCGGAGGATTGTCAGGAATGATCTCTATAGAGACAATCGGAAGCCCCTCGCACTCCACCACAACTACCTTGAAGGCATCGATGCCGGCCTCGGTAACGGAGTTGTTGGGATTGTCGGTGGCGCTGAAGCGCATTTTCACCTGGGAGGTCGGAGTCACATAGTCTGAAAGTTTGAATGTCCTGTAAACCCAACCAGGGGTGTCGGGAACGCTTTCAACCAGAACCCAGCTGTTGCCGTCATCGTTGGAAACATGGACGTCAAGGCGGTCGATATCATGGTCGTCGTTAGTGAACCAGCGGGCGTAACTGATGAATGCTTCTTCCCCTCCGCTCGCGTCTATGGTCGGAGAGATCAGCATGGTGGGGCCACCGTCGACGTCGGAGTTGCCGGGCACATTGTCGGTGACGTAACACTTCCCGGAGCCGTCGTAGTCAGTGGGAGGATCTCCGCGCGCACCGCCACCTATCGGAACACCACGCTCCCAGGCGCCGTCCTGGAGGTCGATATTCACCACAGTCCAGCCCTGGTGAGTTTCGAAATCGTCCTCAAAGATGGTCACAAGGTCGCTGGCGCTAACCGTCGAGTAGCTCGACGCCGGAGCGTTCGTGGGATCTGTGGCGATGTTGCCCTGATCGGTCAGGGCGCTGAAGTAGTAGCGAACTTCGGTCCCGCATTCCGCCTCCGGGAAGACCGCATCGTAGACGTTCTCAGCGATGACTTCCATGGGGATCTCGACCCAGCCAGCCCCGAGATCGTAATGGAGCTTCCCAGTCCCAGGCACCGGCTCCTCTATGACCCCCGAAACCTCGACCCGAACTCTGGTGCCGCCGGCAGGGTTGATCATTTCCGGAAGGCCGTTGGGATAGAAGAACGCCAACAACATGAGCTCCGGACAATCCATGCTGTGGGCGCCAAAACCGGTACAGATCTCGTCCCAGTGGGGCGTTCCGTCATAGATATTCCCGTTGTCATCATCGAGGATCAAATAATCGATGGTGATCTCGGGAGTGATCATGCTACCGGTATGCATCAGCATGGCATTGACCGCCAGGTTGGAGATGATGTCTATGTAGGTGTCCGGGTTGGTGATCACCAGCTCGTCGCGGGTATGCCAGACGCAGCCGGAGATCAGCTGACCACAGTAGTGGATTTCACCGCTGCAGGGGTACTGGATGGTGTTGTCGGCGTTCCTCAGAGGCACGTTGCAGTTGCTGTAGAAACCGTAGGCGAGGCCCGGATCATCGGTGATGAGCACTCCCATCACATCTCCCATACCCTCGCCGTACTGACCCTGTCCGCTTCCTGCCATGGCGACCAGATGGTGACCATATTCGTGGTGTACCACGGTAGAAAATGCGGTGTTGGGGCACCCCCCGCCGGCGCGGAAGAAGTTTATGGAGGTATAGTCGTAGTAAGCGTTGCAGTAGTTGTTGATATTGACGTTAACCGGAAATTCCGTCTGCTGAAGCCCGGGATAATCCGGGTTGTACTTCAAGGTGAAGTCACGGACCACATTGGCCTGAAGGTAACCATTAACCTGCGCCCGGTAGAACTCATCGGTGTTGGGCTGGTTATGGAGAAAGTTAGCCGGACCTGGCGGAACCACCGTTGTATCCAGTTCAGCGTCGGCTCCAGCCTGATTATACACCCTGAACCAGCTGCCACGAAGGTGGGATTTCACTGTCACCGGGGAGGTGCCGGGGTTCGGGATAACAAAGTCGCCGAGCGAATCGCCGTAGGCGGTATTGCCTCCCTCAATGTAGACCCGAGACCAGGGCATACCGGTAGCGACCTCCGGGTGGCAAATATCCGCGCCCTTGCCGTCGGTGGCCATTCCGCTCACATTGCCCTCGACATCAACGTGGACAATGAGATCCTCGGTGTAGTGGATTTCGCCGCTGCGGGTGTCCACCAGGAACAGCCATTTCTCGTAATCCCCGGTGGCCACCAAGCCGTTGTCGGCGATGAATTCCATCGCCACTTTGGGCTCAACCTCCATGTCATTGACCCCCGCCCAGATAATCAACCTCGGTTCGGTGAAATTGACCAGGCCAGACGAGAAAGTCCGGGCTGCGCCTTCTGCCAGGGCGGGATCGACGCTGACATCTCCGGGAACGAAATTGCCCAGATCGCGAAGAGCAGAACCGGCCCAGACCAAGGGGTAACCCCGCTGGTTGAGTACCAGAAGCTTTAAGTCGGCACGGAAGACCGGAATTCCGTCCTTGTACTGAGAGTAGTAGACCAGGGTGAACTTGTGCTCGCCCAATTCTGGTAAGTACATCACCGGCTGGGTGTGCCGGCCGTCGAAAAGCGAGCTGACCGGCCTGAGGTCCTGGGGCTCAACGTGGAAGATGCCGGCGTGATGCTGCCGGAACTGTTCCGCCGTCTCCTCTGGACTGGCGCCAAATCCGAAAGGCTGGCCATACAGTCGGGTGGTCCGCTCCCCTTGCTGGTAGGTCTGCACCGCCGGGAAATTTCTCGTCAGGCGGTACATGGCAGCACTTTTCGAGCTCTGCTCTGAAGCCATCCCGGGCAGGAAGGCTGCCAGAACAAAGGTCGCCAGCACTGCCAGCCCCAGAAACGTGCTGAAGCGTTTCATGTAGTTCCTCCTTTCGAAGGGTTAGAGGTTCAGTGGTTCTCGGATTCTTGTTTCATTGTGGACTTCATCTGCGCTGCAAAAATAAGCAACCGCTACCGCGGTAGAAAGAAGATAGCTGTCGCAGTAATCTGAATATATGGAGTGATTACGGCTTTGTCAAGTGAAATAAAGTTTTGGTGGCGCAATCGGGATGGTGCAAATACTGGGCAAGATCAGTCGACTTACTGAGTAGACGAACGAGGAACTGCCGCTGCCGGCTCTGCGTCTATCTCCCCGGAGTTGACTCTCCACGAATTGAAAAGGGAGCCGCGTGGCTCCCCTTGCGCGGCAACGGCGAAGTCGATCATCTCAGAAGCAACATCTTCATGGTCGCGGTGAATTCCCCGGCCTGAACCTTATAGAAGTAAATTCCCGAAGGAATATCAGGGGGATTCCAGTCGATCTGGTGATGGCCAGCTTTCTGGTCCCTGTTGACGAGAGTCTCAACTTGACGCCCAACTAAATCGTAGATTTGGACCCTGACATCCGAGACTGCAGGCAGCTCATATTCAATAGTTGTCCGAGCGTTGAAGGGGTTGGGATAGTTCTGCGTTATGATGAAGGATTCCGGGAATTCCAAGACGGTCTCGGCGTCTATCCCAGAATAGGTGGTGGTACGGATCCGGATGGCTACGTCTTCGGCCTGGCCCGCTCCGAGATCGTACCAGGAACCGCTGCCCCCATTGGAGCTGATATAGGTAGTCCCGGTCTCATTCGGACCTTGACCATCGGCCACGACAGGATACGTGTAACTTGAATTGGTGAACTTGACCGCTGCGTAGACATCATTGCTGGCCGCAATCTGAGGTGGAGAATCTAAGGTTACGGAATGATATCCAGCCTCATCGTAGCTCTGATTCAGCTTGCTTGTTAGCAAATTGCTGAGGGTGGATCCATCGAAATCGTCGTAGACGTAAACATCGATATCGGTGGTGCTATCGTTCGTCCAGAACTCCACCCTGCTGAGGTAACTCGTTGAGGCCGGGACAAATTTACACAGTCCCCATGCGGTCACGTCACTGTAACCCCAACTGTCTGTCCAGCCACCCTCGTCATAATACAACACCTCTCCGTTCTGGTCGTAGTTCTGCCAATCGTGCATATAGGAGGAGTACTTCCCGATGCTGGCAGAGCCGTAAGCGATGGTGAAATAGCCTGCCTCCGAGCCATAGCCACAGGTCCCGCCCCAGGAGGTGCCCCAACTGTTCTTGACAATCCAGGCCCCGTACCCACCTGCGTGGGAGAGGGTGTCGTCCCAGCCGACAATCAACACCGCATGATTGGGTGCCCAGCTACCGGTGTAATAGAGCGTGTAGGAGCCATCGTAGTTGGAGAATTCGCTCCACCAGCTGGGATCGTTAGCGTCACCAGCGTAAAAAGAGGTATATACAGGCCCATAGGCGTATATGTAGCTCTGAAGAACGCTTATGCTGGGAACGCTGTTTCCGGAAATGATCCTCCAGTCCAGCAAGGTCTTCTTGTAGGTGCACGTTGCTTTGCAGGTAGTGTCCCAAGGGGCATAAGGATCACACGACTCCAGCACGGTGCCCTCTTTGGAGAACCAGCTTGCCATTTTGGTGTAGTTGCCGCCGTCGCAACTGGTCCCATACCAATTACACTCCTTGGCATTGTTTTCGGAAAAGTCAAAGGTGCCAGCGCCATCCATTAGCATCTTGGATTCAATGTTGGCCACCGAAGCAAAAGCGTAGCAGGAGCCGCAAGTATCCTGGTCCTTAACGGAAGTGACCTTGCCCTGCTCCCGCCAATCCCACCGGATCGGGAGCACTAAGGTTTCAAACCTCTCCGGCACCCTCTCCCCAGTCAAATGGGAGAGATCCATCGGGGGTGGAACAAAACCAGTCCGGGGAGGCAGATCTCCTTGCTTTTCTGGTAACCGTGGTGCCTTGCTCGGCGCCTGGGCGTTGGCCGATAAGATGCCCAAATTCAAAAGCAATGCTAAGACAACAGCCGTCACGACTATCTGTGATTTCACGCTCATCTCAACCTCCCTGCAATTTGTCCAAATGCAATGGGGAAATGGATAACTGAGTCAAAGCAAACATTACTAAATCGGATCACTTCTGCCTGGTTTTAGGTTTACAGCTGTCCGATTAGTTAGCAACCTATTGTTGATGCTTTCAGGCAAATTGGAGCAATACGAAGAGCCGCAGCAGGAAGAAGGAGCGCTCTCAACTGTTCAAAGCGCGGTCAGAGCGGATGCCATTCAGCCCCGCCATGAATTTGACCTTCTCGAACGAGGAGGTTTTTCATTTGCAAATCATTGACTTTTTACATAAACTAAGTTCAGTATACATTCTCTTGATTTCGTGGCCCTTTCAAGGAGGCAGAATATGATAAGGATCAATATTACGTCAATGATTCTCATATTGATAATCTCGCTCTCTTATCCTTGTATAATGCCACCAATTATAGAATGAGTATAAAAGGAATGTTATACGCAAAATTCAAACCAGTAGGAAAAAGAATGAAGAATGAAGAAAAACCAATCGTTGTTTTCGGCGGCACTGGATATTTAGGAAGAAAGATTGTTAAAAAACTTCTGGATAAAAATGTAAAAGTTAGAGTTTTGAGCCGCGATTCACAGAAAGCAAAAACCATCTTAGGTGAAGATGTCGAAATCATAGAGGGTGATGTTACTTGTAGGGATACTGTTATTCGGTCTTTGGAAGGTGTAAAGGCAATATTAATTTGCTTAGCTGCCCACACTTTTAGGTTGATAAAAAGAATGAAGCAGATCGAAGGGGATGCTGTTTTGATGATTATGGACGAAGCTCATAAAGCAAATATTGATAGGTTGGTATATCTCTCCGGATATGAGATAAGGGAAGATTTCTTAAGAAAACTGAATATGATCAACTTCGGAGAAATTAAATTAGAGATTGAGGAGAAGATAAGAGAGTCCAAATTTAACTGGACGATTTTAGGTTGTGCTGTTCCTTTTGAACTCTTTTTCGGATTTTTGAGAAATAATAAGATGGCTGTACCTGGAGGTGGAATAAAACCTATTCCTGCGATTTCACCGGAAGATGTTGGAGAAATTACAGCACAAACAGTTCTCAGAAGTGATTTGAGTGGAAAACGGTTTAGACTAACAGGACCTGAAGCTATTTCTTTCCCAGAAGCTGCAGAAAGAATTTCAGCTATTACGAAAAAACAAATAAAACATATAAAAATTCCCCTGATTGCCGTGAAGATTGTATCAATAATAACATTACCATTTAATCCATTTATAAGGTTTATTTACAGGAGTCTAAAACTATTAAACAATTTTCCCTCTGACTTAGCGAAGAATGTACCAGAAGATCATCAAATTCTCTTAGAGACATTTACCTATACTCCAATAACATTCGATATGCAGATAAGGAATCGGTTTGTGGAGAGATGATACAGAAAGTAAAAACAGCGTATAGCAAATTTCTGCAGCGGACGGCTATCGCCGCCGGTGGGAACAGCGTTGGGCGGCCCATAAGTCTCTTCCACGAGAAAGTATGAAAAATGCCTTCCACGTACTATCAGAACGGAGCAATATGAGTTTTCAATTCAAAGTAATTGTTTTTATAGTTGCGTCTGTAGGATTTGCCTGGGTGTCGCGATCATCGTTGCGCAATTTTCGCTCTCACGGGTTTTACCGCTTCTTCGCCTGGGAAGCAATTCTGGCCTTAATTCTCTTAAAC
>JBHIBM010000034.1:0-11102 GCA_046759085.1 Candidatus Zixiibacteriota bacterium | reverse complement strand
GAGCTTCTCACCAAGGGGGCAGAGGCAACATACGAGAAGCCCATCTGTAAAGCCTCCCTTTTGTAATCCTCAAATCTATCCGGATGGATGTACTCTCTTACAGACAGATGCTCTTTGCTGGGTTGCAGATACTGCCCGATGGTGACGATTTCGCATCCGACCTCTCTCAAATCCTTCAGAACTTCAAGAACTTCCTCTTCGCTTTCGCCCAAGCCGACCATGAATCCGGATTTAGCTACAGTCTCTGGAGAACAGCCTTTCACATTTCTCAAAAGGTGTAAACTTCTGTGGTAATCGGCTTCTGGTCTGACCGTTGGATAAAGTCGAGCTACAGTCTCTACGTTGTGATTGAGAACATCGGGTTTGGATTCCAAAACAGCATGCAGGGAGTCAGTTTTACCGAGAAAGTCAGGAATCAGGACCTCCACCGTCGTCTCCGGGCAGAGTTCTCCAATAGCCCTGACCGTCTCTGCAAAATGAGTAGCGCCTCCATCGGGCAGATCATCCCGAGTAACCGAGGTGATAACGGTGTGCTTCAATCCAAGAGTCTTGACCGCCTCCGCCACCGTTTCAGGTTCGTTCGAATCCAAAGGTTGAGGTCTCCCATTTTCAATATTGCAAAACCTGCAATTGCGGGTGCAGACATTTCCCATTACGAGAAACGTCGCCGTTCCCTGAGAGAAGCAATCGCCGAGATTGGGGCAGGCGGCGCTCTGACAGACCGTGTGCAGGCAATTGTCGGCTAAAAGCCCCCGCACGGATTCCAATTTGCCGCCGGACGGGAGTTTTGTCTTCAGCCAATTCGGCTTTTGACGCCTTCTCATCTGCGCCCGGGTTTCTGTGAACTGGGCTTCGGTCTATCCATGCCGGGAACTCTTGTCATCTTCTCAATGTCGAAAACCCTCTTAGATTCCTCCTCCGTGAGAATCCCCATCTCTCGGACGACATCGACTATTGACCGATTCTCCCTTGAGGCTCTCTTGGCCACCTCGGCTGCTTTTCGGTAGCCGATAATCGGGTTGAGAATTGTCACCAACGCCAGGGAGCTTTCGGCAAAGCTGGTGCAAGTCTCTTGGTTGGCAACGATTCCGTCAATGCACCTCTCCTTGAAGACTCTGCAGGTGTTGGTCAGAATGTCAATTGACTGCAAGAGATTATAGGCGATGACCGGCATCATGACGTTGAGTTCCAGTTGTCCGGCCTGAGCGGCATAGGAAATGGTGGTATCGTTTCCCAAGACTTGGAAGCAAACCATGTTGGTCATCTCCGCCATCACCGGGTTGACTTTTCCGGGCATCATAGAGGAGCCGGGTTGAACCGCGGGCAGCTCAATCTCCGCCAAACCTGTCCTGGGGCCGCTTGAGAGCAAACGCAGGTCGCTGGCGATTCGAGAGAGTTCAATCGAGAAATTCTTCAAAGCGCTGGAGGTCTCTGTAAAAGGAGCCATACTCTGCATCGCCTCGAACAGGTTTTTTGCCGGCCGTAGATTCAATCTGGTAATGTTCGACAGGTTCTTGGCCACCAGGCCGCGATATCGGGGGTGAGTGTTCATTCCGGTTCCGACTGCACTTCCGCCGAGGCCCAGCTGTTCCAGAGAACGAGAGGACCGCTTGATTCTGTCTCTGGCGCTCTTGAGGGCGTCCGCGTAAGCTCCGAATTCCTGGCCAAGTGTCACAGGAGCAGCATCCTGCAGGTGGGTGCGGCCGGACTTCACGACCTTCGAGAATTGCCTCGATTTCTTCATAAAGGAGTCTGCCAAAGCGTCAACTTGCGGGTAGAGTTTCTTTGACGCCAAAAGAGTAGATAACCTCATCGCCGTCGGGAAGGTGTCATTGGTAGATTGCCCCATGTTGACGTGGTCGTTGGGGTGAACCAGCTTGTAATTGCCCTTCTTGGAGCCTAGAAGCTCACAGGCATAATTAGCGATAACCTCGTTGGTGTTCATGTTGAAAGAGGTGCCGGCGCCGGCTTGAAAGACGTCGACCACGAACTCCTGGTTTAGTTTTCCCATCCAGACAGCCTTTGCGGCCCCCACGATCGCTCTGCCGATTTTCTTATCCAATCTCCCCAATTCCACGTTGACGAGGGCGCAGGCGATCTTGACCGCCCCGTGGGAGCGGATGAACACCGGATAGGCTAAAAGGCCGCTTATGGGGAAGTTCTCCAAAGCCCGCTGGGTCTGGGCTCCGTAATAAGCATCCGCGGGGACTTTGACCTCCCCCAGGGAATCGAACTCAGTTCTGAATCTGATTTTTTTCATCATAGGGAGAAACACTCAGCCAATGAATCGCTATTGACCAGAGGGATGAGTATAACAGAATGACAGGATCGTTTGTGCCCGAAAAACTACTTTTCAACGGGGCTCAGCTCCACCTCCACAAATGTGGTTTCTCCGCCGGCGATCTCGAAAGGGAAGATTTGTACCCAGACATCCCCGCTTTTCTGACGGAGGCCAGCCTGCAAGAAATAACTGCCATCCCCCAACCGGCAAATGTAGATCCCAGAGGAATCGGCGCTGGGGAAATCGACATAGTCGTTCAAAAAGAGGTCGTCTAAGGCGCGAAAGGCCCCTTCGTTGAAGACGTTGACGGAGAGATGCTCGAATTCCACCTTCGGCTTCCCCTCTTCGAGAAACTGAGCCTTCAACCAGCCGGTGTCAGTGTATTGATCGGTGATTAACCTCCTCTCGAAGGCACCTCGGGAGAGCACCACGGTGACATTGTGGCGATGACCTTTCTCCACGAATCCGAAATTGCCAAGGTCATTTGGTGAGAAAGGATAAAAAGGTAACCAGTTTTCCCCGTCAAACACCTCCACCCAGGTGAAGGATTCCTCCTGCTCCCCGAGGGCGGAGATTCGCGCCTGACGGCTGGGGACTCCTAAGGACTTGAAGATCGCCGTCACCAAAATCGTGATCTCTCTTTCGGAACCGTTCCGGGATTTGAAAGTAGCTGTCGGTGGCTGCAGGGGACCAAAGAAAGTCTTCTCTTTGACGGAGAGATTTTTCGCTACCCAGCGGTTAATCTGTTTGGCAACCTCTTGAGCATCCTTTTTCGCTTCTGTTTGCGGGCGAAAGTATTCGAACAGGAATTTCCGATACGCCTCCACTGGCTCAGAGCCGATGCGATAAGTCAGGATATACTCTCTGAAAGTTTGGTCATCATACGAGGTCACGGAGGAATCTCTGGCCATATGCGCATACTCGATATGCTCCCTCAAGATGTCGGATTTCATTTCTAATCTGTCTAAATGGGGCATGTTGTTTATCACCCAGACGGCATCTTCTCTTTTACTCCTCTGGAGTTCCTCGACGACAGTTGATAGCTGTCTCCAGTTCTGGCCCGCATCTTTTAGGGCCTCGACGAAATCCGAGCGTAACGAATCCGGTGCTAGATTTGCCACTTCGGGAAATCTCTCGGCCTCGAACTTCTGTGCCTCTGAAGCTCGAGGAAAAGCAAAAATGAAAAGAAAAAGGGTTACCGAGACAAAAACGATTCTATTTGTCATCCTGAGATTTCTCTTTGGGTGGATAGTCTAACCAGAAATTCAACGGATTCGGCGGCGAAGAGAAGTCCAATTCAAGCTCGGTTGTCTTACCCCTTTCAGTCTTTATTACCTCCCAGACCGGATTGGCGTTATCCCCGACCGAGACAAGATAAGTCCCGCCTCCCAGCTTGAAGGAGCATTTTCCTTCTCTGTCGGTCTTGACCTTCGCAATCGGACGCAAGGAACCGAAGTTGAAAACCGCAAAACGGATCTCGGCTTCGGGAACCGGTTTGTCTTCTCGCTTCAAGGAGATATTCACTTGGCCGGTTTCCAGATAGACGTCGGTTGAGTTTATGCGCCAGTCCCCCTCCCGGGCGAAGTAGAGGTCGGGCTCGCTTTCCGGGACTCCGTAAGGTTTGGAGAAAACCAGCGCCGCCCTCTTGACGGATTTGCTGAACCAGGCATGGTTTAAGGAATCTTTAGGCTCACAGCCACCGGTGTAGTACCACTTCCCCTCGCAGAAGACTTCTGCCCAGGCGTGGTTGTTATCGCAAGTGGCCCAATAGGGAGTCCAGGCCTCTCTGGCGGGAATCCCCACCGCCCGACAGGCATCCACAAAGATGATAACCATCTCCTCGCAACGTCCGTAACCACTTGCGAGGGTTTCAAAGGGTCCCTGGTCTCGAGCCTGAGTCTGCTTGAATTTCACCTTCTCCCCACACCAGCGGTTGACCTCCAGTGTCGCCTGGTAGGCAGTCGAACAGCTCTTGACGACCGGCTTTAGCTGTTCATAGAAATAGGGACGCCAGTTCTCCAGCGGTTCCTGTGAGATTCGATGGGGCAAAACGTAATGCAGGAAAAGCTCCTGGGATTGATCTTTACCCCAGGGGAACTCCTCTTTGGCTTTGAAAGCGAACTCGATGTTGCCGCTCAAGGTCTTCTCGTCAATGGAAGTCAAATCCACGGTGGGCATATTCATGATGAGAAATGCGGCCGCAATTCTCCGTTCCCCGTCAAGCTCATTTATTGTCGCAAGCAGAACCTCTCTATTGGTCCCGGCTCTGTTCAAGGCTTCCCTCAGAGGTTTTTGATATTCTCCCGGAAGACCTTCAAAACGGGGGGTGCAGGAAACGAATAGCATTGCGATGATAGGGAGGATGACACCCTTTTCAACGAGTTTGCGAGCAGTCACTTTTTGTCCTCTTGGAGCTTTTTCCTTCTCCCTTCGGAGAGAGGATCCTAAAGATTTAGATTGGCGACACAATAACATATCCGCCTGCCCTTTTCAAGAAGAATGTTATCCTTTTCTGGAAGTGAGTCTGAAGAGCAAGACTGATGGGAGGGCTAAGATTCGCAACCGACCGATGGGTCAAATAGCTGGGGCAAGGAGTAATGCCTCTCCTGCACACAACTGCGGGTGGGAGTGCAACTCCCACCCGAGCAGTGGTGATTTCACGTCCTTGCTGGGGCAGAGGTTCAACCCCTGCCCCTTAATGTCTGCTTGATCCCGTCGGAGGCGGACAAGCCGTCTTGTCCGCTGTGAGCTTTACTTCAGCAATGTCGTCCGCCTGGTCTCGGTGAAATCGCCGGCGGTCAGCTTATAGAAGTAGACGCCGCTGGCGAGCTGTGAGGCGTCCCAGTTAACCGACTGCGCTCCAGCTTCCTGCTGTCCGTCAACCAAGGTCGTGACCTTTCTCCCCAGGAGGTCATACACCTCCAGGGTGATATGGCCGCTGGTTTCCAGATCGTAGCTTATGACCGAGGAGACGTTGAACGGATTGGGGGAGTTGCTGAGCCCGGTGAACTTGGTGGGAAGGTCGGCAGCAAGCCGTGACAGCATATTCTTCCCCTCGATGGTGAACTCAACCACTTGCCATCCGGTGGTGCCGGTCCTGGCTCCTTCTACGACCTCGAAATCGAAGCTGTCGTAGTCCCATTGCTCTTGCATTGAGGTCCCAATCTTGGCAGTGTATACGTAAGAGCCAGTGGGAGCTTCCGGGGGAACATCGTGGGCGATGATACCGGTCATGGTTCCCTTCGGCATTATCTTGAGCTGAATCGGTCCCAGCACCTTGCGCTGTCCGGCAGTTGGGATGTCGACCCAGGCCGCCAGATAGAAGGTCTGCCACTCGGCAGTGTTGTTTAGCAGCCGAATGGAGGCCTCCAGAACTCCCCCCTGCGGGACGGTGGAGCCTTCGGTGGTGGCAAAAACCGCCACGTTCGGTCCAAGAGCGTACAGCTTGCCCTCCTGAGAGCCGAAGTAGATGACCTTGTTGTCTCCAATGGCAGGAGTGGAGACGACATTGTGGCCGGTGAGAAAAGTCCACTTGCCAGTACCATCCGGATTGACGGCGTGAAGCATATCGTCGGAGGAGCCCACGTAGATGGTGCCGTTGGCGTCGATTACTGGTGAGGTGTTTACGTTGCTGCCGGTGAGGTAAGTCCAGATGGTGTCGCCGTTGACGGGATCGACGGCGTGGAGCTTGTCGTCGGTGGAGCCGGTGTACAAGGTACCGTCCTGGCCAATGCCGGTGGTGGAATTGACATTACCGCCGGTGGCATAGGTCCACTTCAGAGTCCCGTCCGGCTGAAAGGCATAGAGATTGTCGTCGAAGGAGCCAATGTAGATTGTCCCGTCAGATCCGATGCTCGGGGAGGCAGCGGTGTTTCCACCGATGTATCTGGCCCACATCCGGTTCAAATCGGGATCGAAACAGAACAGGGAATCGCTGTATGAACCGACGTAAACGTACCCGTCATCGTCGATGGCGGCTGAGGATTCGTAAAGCCAACCGCCGGTATGGTAGCTCCCTCTGAGACTCCCATCAGGGTTGAGCGCATAAAAGAGCGAATCGTTCGACCCGACATAGATGGTGCCGTCCGGGGCGATGGTCGGCTTGGAGTAAACCTTGTTGCCGGTCAGGAAGGTCCACAGGGTATCGCCGGTGCCAGCGTCGAAGGCATAGACCCTCCAATCCCAGCAGCCCACATAGATGACCCCATCCTCACTGATTGCTGGGGAGGACCAGAAAGCATCGGCGGCCACGTAAGACCACCTTAGATTCCCGTAGGGATCGAGGGAGTAGAAGTGCTCGCCTCCGCCTGCAGCACCACAGCCGACGTAGACATTGCCCTCTTTGTCCAGCACCGGGCAGGACTGCACGGCCTCAGCAGCAGTGAAGCTCCACAGCAAGTTGGGGGTATCGGGGCCGTCATTGGGACTGAGTCCGGTATGATGCAAATTCCTCATGAACATCGGCCAGGCGCTGTCCATCGTCTGTGTCAGGCAGGGAGAGGATAGAAAGATCAGGAGCGACAGCGTCAGCACTGCTGTCGCCATTAGCAGTTTTAGCCGTAGCATTTTGATTGTAACCTCCTTCTCGGAAAATGGTGGCGATGCGCAATCACCTCTGTTCTGAGTAAGTCGCGCATCCGCTTTACAGTCTCACAGGAAACGTTGTCGGGGCTGTCTTTGACCTCACCGCCGGGAACCGTCCGTGATGATCAGTCATCACCTCCTCTCTCCCAGTGATTTTTGGCGCTGGCCAGACAGAACTCCTGACAATTGTCAGACCTTATGCACATTTCGTTTCTCTCGTAAGAGCGGAGTCGCGAAGTCTTGCGCGCTGAGTAAACTCAGATATATCCTGTTTCCCGAAAAAAAATAACCCTTCCGGGCCGCAAAGTCAACTGATTTCCGACCAAAACCGGAAAGCCTGGAGCTTTCCGATGATGTTTTACGACGGTAGTGTTACCTGTCGGTTGAACGTCAGATACCCGCTTCCCACAACTGCGACAGGGTCGAACTGCAAACTTCCATATGATTTCGGGTGGGAGTTAAACTCCCACCCGAGCAGTGGTAATTCCACGCCACGCTGGGGCAGGTCCATACGAATCCGTATCGGAGGTCCAATCCCTGCCCCCGGCAATCGGGGGACTCACGTATTTCTAACTCTGAGCAAGTTAGCGCGCTCTTTCTCAAATGTCTCGTAGCTGCTCTCATCGAAAAGGACAAAGACAATCTTTTTAAGATGGCGAGACCCCTTGAGGAACTCTTGCGCCTCTGAGATCATGAACTCGGCACACTTATCCGTGGGGAAACCACCCACGCCAGTCCCCAACGCGGGAAAGGCAATCGACTCCAGCTTCAATTCCTCCCCCCTCTTGAGGCTGCTTAACGTGGAGTCTCTAATCTTTTTCTCGTCTGTTCCAAGATTCTGCCCCATCACGGCGGCGTGGATGACGTATTTCGCTTTCAGCTTTCCGGCGCCGGTGACAACCGCCTCCCCGATCGGGATCGGCCCCTTTTCGAGGGCCTCGGTCTCGATTTCCTCTCCACCTTTTTTCTTTATTGCCCCCGCCACACCTGCTCCCATCCAGAGATGACTGTTGGCGGCATTGACCACGGCGTCAACTTCCGCCTCGGTGATATCACCCTGCTGACAGATGATAGACTTACTTTCCGGCAACATTTCCCCTCTCAGATCCTCTTTGTGCACTTAAGCCAACTTGTAAGAAGGACTCCGACCTCTCGGGTTGCGACCAACTGCGGCGGGATTATTCCTATCCCTCTACGTGCCACCCCTCCCGACGGTGGAAGTACTCCCCTGGATTCTCCATGTAGTTGTAACAATCCTCCAGGATCTTGTAGTGCTTTTGCTCCTCCCCAACCAGGAAGGCGAAAAGCTCTTTAGCGCGCAGATCGGTGGCCTGTTCCTGCACCTTTTTGTAGAAGGCCACCCCCCGAGCCTCGAAGTTCATTCCCAGTTGATAGACCTCCAGGTCAGCGGCCGTTGGTTTCACCTCCTCCTCGAGTTCCTTGAAGATCTTCTCTATCCCGCTGTGCAGGGTTTCTGCTCCCGACTTGGATATCACTGCCTCCATCGCGAAGGATCTGCCCTCCCTCCGGGATTTCCGAAAGTGCTCTATGGTTTCGATGTGTTTCAGCTCCTCCTTGGCCAGAAACTCGAAAACCTCTCTGCCCAGTTTGTCCTGGGACTTCTTGGCGGAGTCTGAGAAGAATCTCTGTCCCTCTTTTTCCAGTTGTATAGCGGACCTGTATGCGGCAAGTTCTTCCTCGGATATATGTGACATCAGAAGCTCCAAATAAATGGGTTAGACTTTCGCTTTCAGAAGTGTGAGAATTTGTCTCCAGGTCGGAAAATAATGCAACCAAATCGCAATTGCAACTGTTAAGAAATTAATATTTGCTTGCTTTTGAGGGCGAAATTGCTAAATTGTGAAAGTCAGAGTCCGTTATACCATAAGAGTGGAGGAGGAGTTGAAGAAAGGTATACATCCAGAATATTTTGATACGACGGTAACATGCGCTTGCGGGAATGTGATAAAAACCCGCTCCACAGTGAAGAATATCAGGGTGGAGATCTGCTCCGCCTGCCACCCCTTTTTCACCGGCAAGCAGAAGCTGGTCGACACCGCCGGCAGGGTGGAGCGTTTCCGCAGGAAATACGCCAAAATCAAGGAAGGGAAGTCCGGCTCCAAATCCCAGGAAAGTTAGTCCTTTTCTCTTCTTACCGCTCTGGTGATTTGACAGACAGGGGCGGCGTTTTTGTTCTATCGAGGGGATGTTGAGGTGAGAGAACCAGAAGAGTTGAATGTTGGTGGGCAGGCGGTCATCGGGGGCGTCATGATGCGTTCTCCGCAAAAGGTCGCGACCGCAGTGCGGCGTCTCTCCGGAGAGATAACGGTGAGCGCCGAACCGTTTGCCAGCTTCTCCGACAAGCACAGATTCCTCAGACTGCCGCTGGTGAGGGGGGTGGTCTCCCTGGTGGAGATGCTTTTCCTGGGCATAAAGACCCTCAACTTCTCGGCAGAAATTGCCGCCCGGGACTTGGATTCTGCCGAGCAACTTGAGAGAGGGGAAAGGAAAACTTCCTCCGGTTCCTTCGGAGTTGCGATGGTGCTCACCACCATTTTAGCTTTCGGCCTGGCGCTGGTGCTTTTTTTCTTTTTGCCGATCCTTTTGGCGGAGCTTTCGGGACTCAGCCGCGCCTCTCTCTTTTTTAACCTGGTGGCGGGGTTCATTCGGGCGGCTATCTTCTTAGGTTACATCTACGCAATTTCGCTCTTCAGGGAGATGAGGAAGATCTTCGAATATCACGGCGCCGAACATAAAAGCATCTTCACCTTAGAGGCCGGCGAGAAGCTCACCGTGGAGGCCGCCCGAGGCAAGAGCACCAAGCACCCCCGGTGTGGCAACAGTTTCCTTCTGATTGTGGCACTTTTGGCCATCATCACCTATTCAGTTTCGGATACGGTTTTCGCGCTTCTCTTCGGCCATCCTCCAGCTCTCCTGGTGAGATTTGGTTTGCACCTATCTCTGTTGCCTCTGGTCGGCGGCAGCTCCTATGAGCTTCTGAAGCTGTCCTCGAAGACGAGAAACCGTCGGCTGTCGAGGATACTGATTGCCCCGGGGATCTGGCTGCAGGAGATGACCACCCGGGAGCCGGATGATGGGCAGTTGGAGGTGGCCCTCTGTGCCTTGAAAGAGGCTCTAGGTCGGGGAGGGCTGGAGGGACAGCCCTCGGAGTTGACTGTCGACAGAACTCCGGATGCGGTTGGCTGATCGACGGTCTAAACTTCGCTGAGGCGGGGTCTGGCAATATGCAAGAGCTATTGGAGAAAATGGAGAAAAGACATCGGGAGCTGACGCAGATTCTGGCGGATCCGGGAGTCTTCGGCGACCGGAAAAGATATAAGGATCTGGCGAAAGAACATGCTGAGCTCACTGAGATCGTGGAGCTGCTCAAGAAACACCGGCAGTTGCAGAAGAATATCGAGGAGGACCGGAGGATCACGCAGGAGTGTGATGACTCCGACTTGGTGCAGTTAGCTGTCGGCGAACTGGAGGAGTTGGAGGTCGAAAGGAAAGAGGTAGAGACGAAGCTCCACAAGCTTCTGGCCCCCAAAGAGCCGGGAGATGACAAAAGCGCGATCCTCGAGATTCGTGCCGGCACCGGCGGAGAGGAGGCGGCCCTATTCGCCGCCGATCTATTCCGGATGTACAGCAAGTTCGCCGAGAAAGAGAGCTGGAAGGTCGACGTCATGAACTCCAATGTCACCGGGGTGGGGGGATTCAAGGAGATAATCTTTCTGGTGGAGGGGAAGGGAGCTTACAGCAAGCTCAAGTTCGAGTCCGGGGTGCACCGGGTTCAGCGGGTGCCGCTCACCGAAGCCTCCGGCAGGATTCACACCTCCGCAGCCTCAGTGGTGGTCCTCCCGGAGGCAGAAGAGGTGGAAGTGAAGATAAGCCCCGAGGATTTGAAGATCGATGTTTTTCGCTCTTCCGGTCCCGGAGGGCAATCGGTCAACACCACCGACTCTGCAGTCAGAATAACCCATCTTCCCACTGCATTGGTGGTCACCTGTCAGGATGAGAAATCGCAGCACAAAAACAAGAGTAAGGCTTTAAAGGTGCTCCGAGCTCGACTCCTGGATCAGGCGCAAAAAAAGCAGGAAGAGGAGATCGCCTCCACCAGGAAATCGATGGTGAGAAGCGGAGACCGCTCTGAGAAGATCCGCACCTACAATTTCCCTCAAAATCGAGTCACCGACCACCGCATCGGTCTGACTCTCCACAGCTTGGAGGAGGTACT
>JBHIBM010000033.1:0-11402 GCA_046759085.1 Candidatus Zixiibacteriota bacterium | reverse complement strand
CTTTGTGAAGAGAGGGACAATTTGAAAAACCTTTAACAACTAACCAATGAAGGTCGTCCCCAGGTGTTGCGCCAACGCCGTGACCCCCACAAGGGATAGCGAAGGCAAGACACCGGGTGGCTGTGAAAACCCTTTAACGTCTCGTTGGGAAGTGTTTTCAAAAATACCCTCTCTTCCCAAATTTGGGCCGCGGAAAGCGGCCCCTTTTTTTCTCCCCTCAAGAGTTCGAATTCCGCACACAAAAATCTTTTGTCTTTTCCAAGGATTTGACATATTATTCGAGGGGCGGCGGTAACATTTCCAGATCCTTTTCGTAAGTGAAAAAGGAGAGAGCTCGTTGGCGGAAGCAGAAGAACGGCTCATCCAGGAAGCCTTGGAGGGAGATCAAGAGGCTTACAGGAAGCTCTTTGAGGCCCACCAGAGAGCCATTCATCACATAATCGCCAAGCTGGTTCACAACCGAGAGGAGGTCAGAGATCTGGTCCAGGAGACCTTCATAAAAGCCTTCAATTCTCTGGAGAGTTACCGCAAGGAGTATCGTTTCACCACCTGGCTTTACAAGATCGCGGCCAACAACTCCATCGATTACCTTCGCAAGAAGAAGATCGAATCCCTCTCCCTGGACCGGCCTCTGGAGACCGAGGAGGGCTCCATCACCATCGAGATCGCCGATTCCACCTACAGCCCGGACAAGGATCTGGTCACAAAGGAGAAAAGGCTCTCCATCAAGGAGGCCATCGATTCCCTCCCCCCCAAGTATCGGGAGGTGATCGTCCTGCGGCACCAAGAAGACAGATCTTACGAGCAGATTTCCGGGATCCTCTCGATCCCGATCGGGACCGTGAAGGCGAGAATCTTCAGGGCTCGGGAGTTCCTGAAAAAGAAGCTCAAATCGCTTCGCTAGTGAGGGTATGGAAATGAAAGGGAAAATCGTAGCCGTCGGGGGAGTTATCTTGGCAATCCTTTTTCTCCTCTCAAGCTCTGCTCGAGCGGACCGGGAGTATACTTTCCCCTATGAGAAGGAAGTCTCAGCCGAGGGTATCGAGAAAATCTACATCGATAACGTTGCCGGAGAGGTGAGGCTCAAAGCTGCGCTGAAAAAGGACAGAATAAGCATCAAAGCTGAAAAGGTGGTTTACGAAGAGGACCAGCGGAGCGCAGAGAGGTGGGCTGAAAAGGTGAAGATCGAGGTTAAGAAATCGGGCAAAACCCTCCGGATCCAGACCGATTACGCCCGGCGCGATCGCAGGGGCCGAAATTTCTGGGAACGAGTCTTCGGAAGTTGGTCCTGCTCTCAATGTGTTGAATACCGCATTTTCCTCCCGGAAAAGATCGAGATAGAAATCTCGACCTCCTCTGCGGAGGTCTTCGGTGAGAAGTTGGAAAACAACTTGAGACTCGACGGCAGCTCCTCGGATTTGTCTCTGGAGAACCATCGGGGAACGGTTTCGGTGGAGGTCTCCTCCGGGGATTTGGAGCTGGTGAACGTTGAGGGAGATTTGAACCTGGAAGGCTCCAGCTCGGGTGTCTACATCGATCATCTCAGTGGCGATGTTTTCATAGATAACACCTCCGGAGACATAAAGATCTATAAACTCGAAGGAGACCTGGTGATTGACAATTCTTCTGGAGATCTGTTGCTGAATGAAAGCCACGGGAATCTGCGGGTGTCCACCTCTTCCGGTGACATCTCGGTCCACAAGCATCGTGGCGCTGTGAATATCAACAGCTCCTCCGGAGACGTGGAGGTGGAACTAACCTCCGTTGAAGGGAAGAAGCATTATCTTAAAACCTCCTCAGGAGATGTTCGTCTCTACCTCCCGGAGGATATCGACGGCTGGATTGAGGTTGAGACCACCTCCGGTGAAATCCATTCCCGACTTCCTCTGGAGCTGAGCTCTATCTCTGAGAAGAAAGTCCGGGGGAGGCTTGGCGCCGGCAACGCTGAAATAGAGATCTGTACCATAAGCGGAGACGTGGGATTGACCAAACGTTAATTGGAAATACGTGCAATGTACTCAGAGAAAATGAAATTCAGATCTTGGGGATTGGCCCTTCTCGTCGGTTTGATTGTAGCTTCAGTCTCGCCTCTGGCTGCACCTCCAAAGCCGGAGGAAGGGGAGGATACCGTCAAGGCTGTTGTCAAAGCGGGCGACGAGGTCGTGGAGATCAAAATCGATGAATCCGGAATCAAGGTGATAACTGAGAGCGGGGAGGAGTACTCCGCCTCCGTCGATAAAAACCATCGCATCGTGATCGGGAAGGACGGGGTCATCGTTGGAGATCTGAAGATTCCGGAGGAGTTGAAAGACTTCGGATTCATCATTCAGGAGGAGGAAGATGGCGAAGACGTCGTAAAGGTGGGGCACGACATCATCATCGGGGAGGAGGAAAAAGTCACCGGAGACATAGTCGCCCTCTGGGGAGACGTCACCGTTAAGGGGAGGGTGGCCGGCGGCGTCGTCGCCATAGACGGCGACATTTATGTCACCTCCTCTGGCTACATTCGCAAAGGCGCGACCTCGGTCGGGGGAGAGATAAAGGGGGAACCAGGGGGGAGGGTTCACGGGGAGCAGGTGGAAATCCCCTTCCAGGTCGAGTTCTTGGGGAGAGGCTTGACAGATGCAAGGGTCCTGGTCTCAACCGGCAGGCTCCTGTTTGCGGTCGCAGTATTGGTCCTGATTTCCATAGCCATCACGGTGATGCTCTCCCTCATGCCCGGAAATGTGGAGCGCATCAAGCATAAAATCTCAGAGGAATTCTTGAAATCCTTCCTGTTCGGTTATCTGATATTCTTAGGAGTCATCGTCCTTCTGATATTTCTTGTAATCACCGTAATCGGAATCCCCATAGCCATTCTGATGCCTTTCTTTCTCCTTTTCATGTTTGCCCTGGGCCTGACAGCGATGTGCCTGTTCTTGGGAGAGAAGGTAAAGGTTCCGACCAACATCACCACCACCTCCCCCTTCTATACCGCTTTCTTGGGGGCGTTGGCGATTCAATCTTTCTTGGTAGTGGGAGCGATCTTGGGGGTGATGCCCCCTCTCGGTTTCCTGGGAGGTCTGTTTACAGCCGTCTGGGTAGTCATCTTCTTTTTCCTGGTAGCGCCTGCCAGCCTCGGTGGGGTTCTTCTGTCCCGCTTCGGCACCAGGCCTTCTACCAAGGGAGAGACACTGCCTCAGGAGCCAACACCACCTCCAAGCTCTTCAGAGGACAAGGTCGACAGCTCGGAGACTTCGGAGAGTTAGCCTCCCCCATCGGCGGACGATCTGAAGTTGGAACGGAATGCGGGGGCAGGTCTTACTATTTACTATTTACTATTCACCATTCACTATCTACTGCTCTTCGACTATCGTAGGGGTGACGAAAATCAGAAGGTCTCGATTGATAACCTCCTTTTTCGTATATTTGAAGGCGTGTCCCAGGATGGGGATGTCCTTCAACAAGGGAAGGCCGGCGTTGTAGTTCTTTACCTCCTGAGTGGTCAAGCCTCCAATCACCGCGGTCTGGCCATTGCTGACGACCACATTGGTCTCGGCATTCTGGGTGTTGATGATGATCCCAGCGGGATCGAACTGGTAGGAGCTTCTCTCCGGCAGCAGGTGCATCAGGATGCGGTTCTCGGAGGTGACGTGGGGGGTGACTCGCAGCTTAGTCCCCACCTTGTAGAAGGTAATAACCGTGTTTCCAGCCTCGTCGAACTCCTTTATGGGGATGTCCTGCCCCATCTGGATGTTGGCCTCCATGTTATCGACAGTGGTTATCTCCGGGTGCCCGATGATTCTCCCCTTGCTGCTGGAGACAATGGCGCTTATGGCAGCATCGATGTTGAAATCCTCCTCGACGGTGCTGTACTTGAAGATCCCGATGGGGTCGGATACGAGGTCGGCCGCCGCCTGGGCGACTTCATATTCCGGGGTATAGAGGATGCTGTCGCCGGGGTCGGCTGGAGGATGCTGCACCACTTTCTGAGAAATCGCGGACCAGTTTATGCCCAGCTCCGAAAGGTAGGCGGACTCCACCTCTAAAAGCTGAGCGGAAATCCTTATCTGAGCTGTCTCCTTGTCCAGAACTCCTATCATCTCCTCCACCTTCTGGATGTTCTCGGGAATGTCCTTGACGATGATGGAGTTGGTGCGGTCGTCGGTGTCCACCACGCCTCTCTCAGATAGAACCGCCTTCAGAGGTTTTATGAGGTCTTTGGCGGTGGCGTTATTGATGGGGATGATCTTGGTTTGCATCCTGGCTATGTTTCTCTGCTCCTGCAGATATTTCTCCTGGACAGCTTGGTTAGCCATGTATTGGGTGGTGGGAACAACCTTTATGAAGCCATCCGATTCCACTCCGGAGAGCCCATAAGTGTTCAAAACGATGTCAAGTGCTTGCCGCCAGGTCACATCCCGGAGCCTCAGACTCACGCTGTCCCTGACGGTGGGGGCGGGAATGATGTTGACTCCTCCGTAGTCGGCCAGATAGGAAAGGACCGAGCGGATGTCGGCATTGACCAGGGTGAGGTTTTTGATCACCCTGTCCGGGCTCTCCTCTCCCCTAGAGGGGGAAAGGATTATGCAGCAAAGGACTAAAAACAGCGCTATGATCGAAATGCTCCTCTTTATTCTTGTCATGATGGTCTCACCTCTTCACTGGCCGGAAGCCGGAAGTTCCAGAAGGCGCCGACGGCTCCAACCATGTTGTTCTATTATGAATACCGCTCGATCGGCCTCGACGGAGGCAACGTATCCATCCCTCAAACGGTCCTTCTCTCCGAGGATATATCCGGTTCCGAAGTCATCTTCGCAGAGAGCCTTGAACTCCGCACCCTGTTCGATTATCCCCACCAGCTTGAGATCCTCTCCCCTCGGCAAACCCGACACCACGAACCCTCCGGGCTTCTCTTTCCCGACCAGAGAAGCGAAGGGGTCACGCGGATTCCGGGGACGATATTCCACTTTCTCCCTGGCGGGAGAAATCTGCTTTTCCTTTCGCTTCACTGGAGGAGCAGAGCTCTCCTTCAACTCGCCAGTTCCCTTGCCGCCGGAGCTTCCTTTCTCGGTAGAAACGATCTCTGCCGGCTCCGGGTCTCCCTTAGTCTCTATGTTTGCCTCCGCCTGGAAAACCGTAATGCTTGGGAAGCGCTGCTCTTCAGGGGTGGAGAAGGACAGGCTGAGCTTCTCTCCCTGCTGCTCTACTCGCCATTCTATCTCGTGGGCGAAGTCAAAGACAACTCGAGCGACCAGGGGTTCGTGTGAGAACTGGCTGGTGCGAATCGATACCAAGTTGCTGCAGGGGAACTCTCCATATTCTCCGATCCCCGCGGGGTTGACGGTCTCTTGGAGGTCGACAACCACCCGAAACATCTGGTCTCCCAACTTGAAATGCTTGAATGCGGGAACCCCATCAGTCTGTATGAGGGCCAAAGTGGTATTCCCATCGCACTCCACCGAGATCTTCTCCAACCGGAAGCTCCCGAAAAGGGGCCCACCCGAGAGCGCCAATGACGCCACCAGAAACATGAGGAGGTAGGATTTGCTCAAACTATAACGGTTCACTTTCATCCTGATCCGTCTCTGGGTTTGAATTGTAGGTCGTGATTATGAAGCTTGCCACAACCGTCTTCTCCACGCTCCCCTCCTCAGCTTGAGAGCGAACGTAGCTTTTCAGGTTCATCTGCGAGACTCTCACGATGAAGGGGAAATTTGCCACCCGAGCCAGAAAACGTCCGAAGTCGTGATAGGTCCCCTCCAGTCCCATGCGAAAGTCGTTGGCGATGAAGGCCCCCTGGGGAGTGGAACCGACAGGCTTCAGCTCTGTTATAAGGACATCACTCACCTGGGCGGCATGATGCAGGAGCTTGAGAAAATGGACCAGGTATTCCTTCTCTGGGAGGAGCTTCTCTAAGGGCTGTAGATTGGCAGTGAGCTCCTGGTACTCTTCCTTCATACTCTGCAGCGGGGCGGCTTTGGCCTTTACCGCAACCAACTCGCTGACCATCACTTGATATTCGCCTTTTCGAGCCTTGATCTTCTCCGCGCCGGAGGTGTAGATGTGCGAATACCACAAATAGACCAGGAAAAGGAAGACTATCCCGGCAAAAACCATCTTCTGGTTTCTGGGATCTTTCAAATCAAGACTCAAGGTCACCTCGCAGATTCAGTCTTCTCTCTCGGCGAGAAAACAGTTCAGAGCACATCACGGTGTTACGTTAACATGCGTCGGAGGCATCTCCCCTGCAGTGGAAGGGAGGGAACCCTTCAGTTCGAAGGAGTAAACATCCCGGCGCCCTTCCAGTTCCTCTATTTTGAAGTAGGAAAACTCCACCTCCTTGAGAAAGGGGGAGCTCTTCAGTCGCTCCAGAAAGGTAGCCACACCGCTCAGGGTGAAAGCGTATCCGTGAATCACAGCTGTGGGGCTGACGGTCCCCGCTTCGCCCTGCGGGGCTCGCCGCTTGGCCTGGCCTGCATCCACCAGGGTGAGCCAGACATAATTGGGGAGCCTGAGGTTCAGATCTTCCAGGATCTGCACCCAGAGCTTTCGCCGCCCGTCGAGCGTCGCCGCTATCTCTACCCTTCTCTGAAGTTGTCCCTTCAAGCTCTCATATCCTCTTATCTCCTCAAGCTCTTCTGAGTACTGGAGACTCTCGGCCCGGACCACCTCCATCCTCTTCTCTAAAGACCTCAGCGTCATCTTCTGCATTATGGTTACCGCCAGCACTATTAAGATTATCGCCCCCAAAAAGCCCACCGGCAGCACCAGTTCTCTTGGTAACTTTAGTCCCCCCCTCTTTTTCCTCATCGACTCCGGGAGGAGGTTAATTTCTATCATCCTATTTGATCCTCCTGCTCGCCAGGCCCACCACCAGCGCCGGGGCGGGGGCGATCTTCTCCAGGTCCAGGTCGGGGAAAAGCGCCCGGTCGCATTCGATGTTGCGCAAGGGATTCATAGTCTCTATCGGAACCGACAATTTGGTCTGGAGCAACTCCGGCAGAAACTGGATCAAGGCCCCGCCCCCGGAGAGCATTATCTGGTCGATATCTTCCAGCTTGGTGGAATTCTTGAAGTAAAAGAGCGCCATGTCCAGATTCTTGCAGATCTCCTCGGCAGCGCCCCCCAAGGTGGCCTTATAGGTATCCGGCTCGAGGTTCCCCTCAACCCCGCCTCTCAACACCTCCAGCGCCTTCTCCGAGGAAAGCTGGAAGTCGCCCCTGAGGGCTTCGTAGATCGAGCGTGCGCCTCCGACAAGGTTTCTGGTGGAATGGTAAAGCCCATCTTTTATGAAGGTCACATTTGTGATATCGAAGCCCAGATTGACTAAAGCTATCACCTTGGTGGGATCGATCTCGTAGTTGAGCTCGTAACAGTTGAAGATCGCCAAGCTGTCGGCATCGACCAACACCGGCTCCAGACCGGCGTCGCTTACCACATCCAGCTGACTCTGCAGGAACTGATTTCTGACGGCAACCAGGAGTACCTGCATCTTTTCGGTCTCCTGGTCGACGTTGATTATGTGGTAATCTAAAGTCACGTCCTCAACGTCGAAGGGAGACCTTTGCTCTGCCTCGAAAAGGATGGCCTGCTCGGCCTCCGGCCCACTTTTACGATCCATCACCAATTCGTCGGTGATGACGCTGCTCCCCGAAACAGATATGGCCACCTCTCTGGCCTTGGGGTCGGATTCTTCCACCAGGCCCTGAATGGCGAATAGAACCGTCTCGCGGTCCTGGATTTCCCGGGCGATTATGGCCTCCGGAGGCAGCTCCTTCAGCCCTACCGCTCTCAACACCAGGGAGCCAGAACGGTCTTGAAGCCTCATCACCTTGATGGTGTTGGACCCGATGTCCAGGCCCAAGACCGGCTTTTCCTTTCTGGCAAATGGCTTTCCTATTCCCATAACGAAACCCCTTACGCCTCCGCCCCGGAGGTCAAATCTCCCCCCAGGTCCGAGGCTCAAACGAGACTATAATCTTTATCGAAAGAGTTTGATGAAACTTAAATGGAAAGTTTGCGTTTACTGATCGAGAATTGCCGACCGGCGACCTGTGACCACTCAGGACTCACTACTAACTAATGACCACAAACCACCTACCACCGTGCAGTCACCTCAGCTTCACTCGTCCGGTGGAGGCTAAGACCTCGATGGTGTAGCTCCTGGTGGGGTCGGCACAACTTCCCAGCTCCACCGCCCCCGAAGCTGAGGCCGAGCCGTTGGGCCTGAAAACTAAAGTCTGGTTGGGAAAGCTGCAGGAGCGGTATCTGATGTCGGAGCTGACGGGAATGGGACCCAAAAGGGTGGAATCGCCGCCATCCAGAATACTATTGGCGTTGAGATCGTAAAAGAGAGTCAAAGCCTGGGAGGTGCTGTCGATGTAAGCCCCCACGTTCCCGCTTTCGGTCACCGCGCTTGAGCGGGCTAATCTGAGATAGGAAACCTGGTCTCTGGCGGCGGCTCGGAGGCGAAAAGCGCGCATACTCGCAAGGAAATCGGGACCCGCCAGGGCAACGACAATGCCGACTATTGCCACCGCCGTCAAGACCTCTATCATCGTAAAACCGGATGCCGCCTTGGTTCTTTTCATCGTCGCCCTCCTCGGCCCTTATCTGGTGACCTTGGCCGAAACCCTCTTCTTGCTCGACTTCCTTTTGTTTCCTATCTCTATCACCTTCGGTCTTTTCCTCGCGGAGACTTTTCTTCTGGTCAAGCCCATCTTCAAGGACATGAAAACCCCGGCCAGCAAGAGTGACCCCAAAAGGAGGTAGCTGAGCTTGCCGGTTTTGGAGATTAGGTCCACCCGATGCGGCTGGAAATAGGTGCCGGACTGAGCGTGAACCTGGGTGGCACTGATGACCTCCAGATAGTATTCTACATTTTCATCCGAGAGCAGGTATCCCGGCAATTTATAGGTGAAACTGGTATCGTCAACGATCTCCATCTCCCTGGTGAAGAAGGGCTCCCCCCGCTGGTGACGATAATGTATGACCACCATGGCCGGCGGAGGCCTGTTCCTCACCGTCGCCTCCAAGAGGAGGTCTTCCCCCCTTTCACCGCTCTCCGGAGGCAGGTGTATCAGAACTGTCTGAGCTTCTCTGACAATCTCCTGGTTCACTCCTTCAGATAGCGCTGAAGGGAGTTTATCGAGAAAACCGTCCGCTCTCTCGTTGGGCAAAAAGATTACACCAGAAGAGCTATTAATCAGAAGCAGAGTCAACACCATAACTGCTGCTGATGCTGTCGGGGTTCTCCCTCGCATGGCTTCCCTCCTTTCGAAATTGCGTAAGTGCATAATCTACTTCTCCTCCCAGCTTACCGAGGTTAGACCCCTGATCCGGGGCAGATAGATGCTGTAAGGAGCAGCGGTGCCACCGGTTCCGGTGAGCCTCTCGTCGTGGTTCAATTCCAGGTGCGAACCCCAGACAATGAGCGACTCGTTACGAGCTACCATGGCTCCGTTTACTTGACTGTTGTTATCGAACCAGCCGGCTAAGGCGTGGTTGGTATAAAGGGTGCCGTCGATCCTGTGAACCGTGTGATCTGCAAGGTCGTCGTAATCGTCAACCCCGTGGGGCATATTATGGAACTGACCTGAATTGAAAGCAACGTCAAAACCTATGTCGTCACTGTAGGTATATGAACCGTCAAATTCGCCGTCACCGTCGATATCCTCCCCGCTTCCGGCAACCACCCTCCACCCGGAGGGGGGATAAACGCTTCCCGCGGTTATCTGCAAATCGATCGTTTGCCTCTCCGCGGTGGACTCATTGTAAAGTTGGACCGTCCAATACCCATCCCTCTCCTTCTCCGAGCGTCCATAGGGGTTAGATTCGCTATCGAGTCTGCCGAAAACCCGGTCAACCCCTACATCCTCACTCCCATTGTTGCGATAGTCCCGGAGCCATCCATTATAACCGTTGATGTAGCCCTGCCAGCTGGACCTGGTGTGGTCACCGATTATGATGCTTTCCCGGGTCTGGAAGCTCACAATGTCCTTATCCGCGTTGGCCTCGATCCAGTCGTCGAGTCGAGACCGGTACTGTTCCGGGGTTTCGTGGCCATAATCGAAGGTGGGCCTCTCCCCAGGAGGATCATCGTAAGTTACACTTCCAGCCACATAGGTATTTCGTCCCACGTAGAACGCTCCCTGACCGGCGATGGTGCCCCTTATCACCAGGTTGTTTGTGGTCACCACCGGTCCTTCTATGATTATAGGGTTACTGTCGGTGCCGACCAGGACAACGTTGCCAGTCTCTCCACCCTCGTCTCCGTAAACGCCGCTGAAGACCACCTCACTGGCCTGCAAGACCCCGTCCCCGTTGGTGTCCTGCCCGACTTGCCCGGCGGCTGGCCCAAGCTCTCCCCTCGCCAGACTCAGGTAATAAGGGTTCAACTCCTGAACGTTGCCGTCATTGTCCACATCCCCGGCGTCGTTGAGGTTGGGCATCTCCACGATGGCGGGGTCAACCGGTCCGTTGTCGACTCCCCGGTAGCTGTGGCGGTTCTCGGGATACTGGGCCATCCCCTCATACCCGGAACCCATGACGGAGCCTCCGGCGTAGATTCCGCCGTTGTCCATGACCTCGCCGTCAATGGGATTGAAGCGAGGGTTGCCGTTTCCGGTGAGCCATGCAGAGAGGAGATGGAAATGGCCGTTGGCTCGCATATTGCCGTTGGCGACTGCCCCCCCGTGGGGGAAGCCCGCCCACCATCCAAAGTGGTTCATAAAATAGGAATAGTCGTAAACGCCGGAGGGATGGATCCCGAACCTCACCACCCCGGCGACGGTTCTGTTCTCAGAACTACCCAGGGAGACACTGTGGGACTCCACGGTGACGTCCCGACATTCAATATACGGTGACACCGCTCCGGGGTTGGTGACGCTGGTTATTCTGACGAGGTAACCCCCCTGCCCGGAAACATCCATGTGGGTGTACAGGGTATCTCCCTCCAGGGAGTTTAACCATCCGAAAAGGTTGACCATCGGAGAGATGTTCTCGTCGTTAAAGCCTCCCCAGAGGTATCCATACACGGCCCTTTCCAAGCCAGCTTCCGCCAGATAGAGGGCCTGGGTGGAGCGCTTTTCGCTCCCCGAGAGGTCAATATCGATACTGGTGGTCGTTATGCTAGCAATCCCGATAAAAGAGAGCATGATCATAATCCCCAGGGCGAGCAGAAGCGCCGCCCCTTTTTGGTCGATCAAAAACAACCCCGATAGGTTTCTCCACAATCCCGAACGCCAAATCCGTCGAGCACAACTTCTTCTCAGGGACCTCATAGCGAACCTCCTTCGCTGGCCCCCCGTTCAGTTCACTTCTCTTCTCTCCACAGCTCAATCTAGCCCCCCTCCCGGTTTAGTCCTCCTCCCAGCTCACCGAAGGATAGCCCTTGACTCGGGGCAGGTAGATGCCAAAAG
>JBHIBM010000032.1:0-11459 GCA_046759085.1 Candidatus Zixiibacteriota bacterium | reverse complement strand
CAGGTTACGCCAAAGATCGACGGTTTGGCAAGGCCGTCGATTATATCCTCTCCAAGCAGGACCACCTGGGGAGATGGAAGATGGAATACAGCATGAACGGCCGCATGTTGGCGGACATTGAGAGGAAGGGAGAAGCCTCCAAGCATCTGACCTTTCGTGCTCTATACGTATTAAAGAGACGTTTCGGCTAAGCCTGTAAATGAACGGAGTGTCAACTTGAAGGTATATCGCGATGAGGATGCCAACCTCGACTTGTTGAGCGGGAAAAGAATCGCCATTCTCGGCTTCGGCAGTCAGGGAAAGGCTCAAGCGCTGAACCTGAGGGATTCGGGATTGGAGATCACAATCGGGCTTCGCCCCCAAAGTCCCTCCAGGAAAAAGGCAGAACAGCTCGGATTTGAGGTTCAAAGCCTCTCTGAGAGTTGCTCGGGGGCCGAACTGATAAGCTTTCTAATCCCAGATCAAGTCCAAAAAGAGGTCTACCAAGAAGAGGTCAGGAAAAACCTGAAGGAGGGCAAGTGTCTGATTTTCGCTCACGCCTTCTCGGTCCACTTCAAGCTGGTCGAGTCTCCCGACCACGTTGACGTCATCTTAGTCGCTCCTCACGGCCCCGGCGAGGTGATGCGAAAAAGGTTTCAGGCCGGGCTGGGGGTCTCAGGATTCGTGGGGGTGTTTGAGAACAGGACCGGGAAAGCCCTCCAGAAGGCCCTGGCATACGCTAAGGGGATAGGGCTGACCCGCACCGGCGTGCTGGAGACAACCTTCGAACACGAGGCCCTGGGAGATCTCTTCGGAGAACAGGCAGTCCTCTGTGGCGGGCTGGCGGAACTGCTCAAGGCCGGCTTCGAAACCCTGGTGGGGGAGGGGCTGCCTCCGGAGAACGCTTACCTGGAGTGCATCCACCAGCTGGATCTGATCGTCGATTTGATCAAGAGATTCGGCATCGCTGGCATGTATTCGCGAATCTCCAAGCTGGCGGAGTTCGGCTCTTACGTGAACGGCCCCCGGATAATAGGTGAGCGCACCCGCATGGCAATGCGCGCAATCCTGGAAGAGATTAAGAAAGGGGAATTCACCGAGAAATTTATGAAGAGTTACCATAAGGGTTTCGATGCCTTCAAAGAGAAAAGGCAGAAGGAAGCGGCTCATCCCGTCAATCAGGTTTTCAGAAATATCGGGGAGAGCTTCTCATCTGAGTAAGGTAGCTCCGACCAGCAGGGTCTGATTTTCTCCACGTAACAGGACTCTGGCTGTTCGGCTTTCAAGTTAAGTTCTAAACCTTTTCCTTCATCTCAAAACGCTTAAACGGGCTGAGCCTCAAGGGCTAATTGCTGAGAGACTGTGTGTTTTCCCTCCCTCGAATTCCCTCAAGAAAATGTTAATGTTTTGAACAAACCTGCCGAAAAAAAAAGAAAAAGCAACTTTGGGAGAATGTCAGCCTGGGAACTCCATGGAAATATCCTCGGTCGGTTATGGAAGCTACCCTGAAATCCTGCTTCTCAACAGCAACTTTAGGCCCGGCGACCGATTTCTCAAACTTGTCCTGGAGGTCCACAAAAGGGATGTCGAGTCTCTCGGCGATTTTGGAGAGACTTATCGAAAGTTGACGCGACTCCTTCCAAGCATAAAGAGACATCAATGTTGTCACGATTCACTCTACGCCGACAAAGTCAGAACTCGAGGAGGAGTTCCTATAAAGGAAGCCGATGTCTGCGCCAACATCGCCCACCTAACCGAGCATATCATCATAGACCTGATTGCCAACATAAGTGGGCTCAGTTCGGTGAGCGGGGTCACCTGTGGATACCTTAAACCGATCAGTCGTCACGACATCTTCGTGGAATGCCCAAGAAAGAAACTGGGAGTCTTCGCCGCCAATCTGGCCCTGGAGGTAATGGAGAACTTAAACAACGGAACTGTTCAGAAAAACAGATTAAAGAAATTGACGAAACTGGCGAAACTTATAGAAAACGATTACAGGAAAAGACTCACCGCTGGAGAAATTGCCGACCGCATCGGTTGCTCCAGGGATGAAGCCCAACATCTATTAAGCAACTACCGAAGACTCAGTAGGGAGAGAAGAAAGTAAGAGAAGTCCCATTAGACATATGTCTGAAAAGACCATCCATATTCACCCCACGACGGCCCCTGCTCCCCCGAGAGAGGGAAGAGGAGAGAGGCGAAAACTGCGACTGAGACTAGGTTCTGATACCTCTGCAGAGGCAGCTAACCCCGCCGCGGTCAAATATCGTGTCGTCCTGAAATGCGGGTATGAAAATAAGAAAGAAAAGATTGTGGGCAAGGCTCCCCTTTTAAAGCGTTAACCCCAAAAAAACCCAAAGGAGGTAAACTATGTACAGATTCAACGTTCACGATTTCAGTTGGTTTGAGAGGTATCCCACCTCTCCGGCAACGCTTCAAACCAAGATCAACGAACTGGTCTACTGTTCCTTTAACACCAAGGCCAGGGTTGAGTCCATTAACCCCGAGACCGGGGAGTATCGCATTATCCTTCAGGGCACTCTGGATATGCACGGCTGGTGGCCGGAGGAGACCCACTAAACGTTAAGGAAACAGCTTTGCCCACAGTCCAGCAAAACCAAAAACCCTAAAACGATGGGAGATCACAGTGCAGAAATTCTCCACTAACGAGTTCCAGTGGTTGGAGCAGGTTCCCAATTCTCCGGCCTGCCTCACCACCAGACTCTCCAACGTTCTCTACAACTCCATCAACTGCAAGTGCCGGGTGGAGTGTGTAAATCCGACCACCGGAGAATACCGGATCGTTATCCAGGGAACTTACAACCCCCAAGAGGTAGAAACGCAGTAAAGAACAATACCTTGTTTGACGGAGGAGGGGGAGCTTCGATAGCCCCCTCCTTATTTTATCTCCGGTCAAATTCAGTCCGTTGACCGCGAGAACTTCCTTCTCAGGTACGGGGGAATCTCTAAGTCCTCCTCTTCGAGCGAACCCTCATCGAGCACAGAGGTCTTGGTCTCAGAGAACACCTCCTTTTTCTTCCCCAGGGGGCTAACCCTTGTCTCTATTGGTTTAAAGGAGATCTCTGGTTTCCCCTCCCGGAGGCGACCATCCCGGCTGAACAGATCTCCGATCAGCTCCTGGGAGCCATACTCCTTGGTGCTGCGACTAAACCCCGTGGCGATGACAGTCACCTGCATCTCGCCATCGGCTTCAGGATCGATGACCGCCCCGAAGATGAGGTTGGTATCTTCTCCCACTGCTCTGGAGACCACCTCGGCGGCCTCGGCCACCTCGTGAAGTCCCATATCCTCGCCTCCGGTTATGTTAACTAAGACCCCTTTGGCGCCGGATATGGAGTTATCCTCCAGGAGCGGGGAGGAGATCGCGCCTCTTGCGGCCTCCACCGCTCGGCTCTGACCCTTGGCCAAACCCGTTCCCAGAAGGGCATCCCCCTTCTCGGACATGGTGGTGCGGATGTCGGCGAAATCGAGGTTTATCAGCCCGGGGATAGCGACCAGGTCGGATATGCCCTTTGTGGCTCGATGGAGGATGTCGTCGGCGGTTTTGAAGGCCTCCAGCAGGGGAACGTGTTTATCAACATACTCTAGAAGCTTCTGGTTGGGTATTACTATCAGCGCGTCCACATTCTCTTTGAGTTCCTCGATCCCCGCGGTGGCCCTTGCCATCCTCTTTCTGGCTTCGAAGCTGAAAGGCTTGGTGACAATGGCGATGGTCAGGGCTCCTCCTTTCTTGGCCACCTCCGCAATCACCGGGGAGGCCCCGGTTCCGGTTCCACCGCCCATTCCGCAGGTGATGAAGACCATGTCCGCCCCCTCTAAGGCCTCCTCCAGTTTGTCGTGGTCTTCGATTGCCGCCTGTCGCCCCACCTCCGGTATCGCACCAGCTCCCAGACCGCCGGTCAGTTGTTCCCCGATCTGCAGCTTGCAGGGGGCCTTGCTTATCCCCAATGACTGCAGGTCGGTATTTGCGACTATAAACTTCACTCCGGAGAGGCCAGCATCGATCATGTGGTTGACGGTGTTCCCGCCAGCTCCGCCAACTCCGATCACTTTCATCTTGGCGTGGTTATCGCCCTCCAAATCGAACTCGAAAGCCATCTTACTCCCTTTCTGTTTCTGGTTAGGCTTCTTCTTCAAAATCCAAAATCGTCAGAAATGTCGATTGAACACTCTCTTCAGACCTCCCCACGCCCGGCCGAAAAAACCTCCCCTATCCAGGTCGCTGGGGTTCTCCGGCCTCCTCCTCGAGAAACCGTAAAGCACCAGTCCGGCGCAAGTGGCCAGCTCCGGAGAGGAGAGCTCGACTCCCTCACCGTCCAGAACCCGTGGGAAACCATGACGAGCTGGCATCCGCAAGATCTGTTCGGCCAGCTCCCTGATCCCCGGAAGTCGGGAGCTCCCCCCGGTCAAGACCACTCCCATCGGCAGGCGGTCAACGTATTCACAACTTCTCAACTCTCTTCTGACCAGATCGAAGATCCTCTCCACCGTTGCCTCGACGATGGAGGTGCCGACGCCGACCGCCACCTTCCAGGGCTTACGGCCGTTCACGCTCGGCAAGCGGACCGTCTCCTCGGGATCCATTATCCCACCCAGGACACCGCCCTTCTGGATCTTCAAGCTCTCGGCCTCCTTTGTCGGGATGCGCAGCCCGCTGGTAAGATCGTTGGTTATGTCCTTTCCCCCGAGGTCGATGATGGCGAGATGCCTGATGGCCTCGTCGTAGTAGACCGCGATGTCTGTGGTCTCGCCTCCGATGTCCAAGAGAACTGCTCCCAGCTGTTGCTCCTCGGGAGTCAACACCGCCAGGCCGGAGGCCAAAGGTCCCAGGATAAAATCCTCCACCTCCAGACCGAGGCCGTCTAAGGCATTGACGAGGTTCTGCCTAGAGTTCACCTTTCCGGTTACGACGTGAACGTTGACCTCCAGTCGCATCCCCACCAATCCCAGCGGTTCCTTGATGCCTCCGTGATGGTCGATGGTATAGTCCTGGGGGATGACCTCGAGGATCTCTCTGTCCATGGGGAGGGAGATGGCCTCCGCCGCCTCCAACACCTTCTCGATATCTTCGGTGGTGACCCTCCCACCGGGGCCGGAGATCGGGGTCATACCGTAACTGTCGATGCTCTGGAGGTGGTTGCCACCGATCCCCACCAGAACGGAATTCACTTCCACTCCCGCTGACTTCTCCGCCTCAATGACCACGGCCTCGACAGAGCCGATGGTCTTCTCCAAATCGACCAGAAGCCCTCGTCTTATCCCTTCGGCGGGCGTCTCTCCCAATCCGATCACCTTCGGCGAGAGCCCGGAGTCGAGCTCTGCCACCAGCATCCGAACCTTAGAGCTCCCGATATCCAGACCCGCTAGTATCCCTTCGCGACTCATATCTCCTCCTCAGCCTCCCCTCGGGAAAACCAAGACCTGATCCGCCACTCTCAGATCGATCAATTCAATCTCCTCCAGCGAACGGAGATTCTCCTTCAAGATGAATGTCAGCCGGTGGATCTTCTCGGTGAACATGCCTCTGCCGAAATTGATTGTGAGCGGTCTGGGGTTTAAGCTCACCAGCAAATCCCCGCTCTTGGAAAGAGCGATTCTGGAGACCTTTCTTGCCCAGAGGGGACTTATCTTCAAGAATGCCCGATAGAAATCGAGAGCGTAGAGGATCTGCGGCTCCCTGAGCTTCTCAAGGGGAGTCAGTGAGGCCTTGGGAGCGGAGAGAATGGGGAGAGGCAAGAAACCCTCACAGAGCTCATTGGGGAGAACCCTCCCCTCCAAAGAGAGGCCGAAACGCTTCTCCCCCCGAATTACCGAAGCTGGGGACTCCTCTTCTGCCCTTATGACGATGCCTTTTAGACCACTGCGGGCAAGCTCCACCTCCACCACCAGGGGGTGAGAGAGTATGCTTAAGGCCTCCTCCTTCAAGTCGATCCCGAGCTGATTCCTCCCCGGCCTGATGCTGGTAAGCTTCACAAGCTCCTCCGGACTCAGACTGCTGGTTCCCTCCACGGACAGATCCTCGACTCTGAACTCGGGGCTGTGATAGGCCCAGAGAAAGAGGCCTAACGATATCACTGCCACCACCACTGACGAGCGCAGCAGCTTCAGTAGGAGAGCCTTCACTTTTTCAGCTGCTCCACCAGCTCATCCGACAGTCTGGTTACATCGCCGGCGCCCATAGTTATGACCATGTCGCCGGGCGTCAACATCTTTTTCAAAAAGGGCACCACCTCTTCCTTTCGGGGCAGATAGTGAACCTGCTTATGTCCATAGTCTCTGGCGGCTTTGACGATCAGCTCCGCGCTCACCCCCGGGATCGGCTCCTCTCTGGCAGGGTAGATATCGGTAATAACTAAAACCTCCGCTAAGAAGAAAGACTTGCCGAAATCCAGATAGAAATCCCGGGTGCGGGAATACAGATGGGGCTGGAAGACCGCCACCAGCCTCTTGTCCCAACCGGAACGGGCCGCTTTCAGGGTGGCAATCACCTCGGTGGGATGATGAGCGTAATCATCGTAAACAGAAATGCCCCTGGCGGCACCTTTGAACTCAAACCTCCGTCCCACTCCCCGGTAGTTGGCCAGGGCCTTTCTGCAGATCTCGAAGGAGACTCCCAGCTCGTACGCCACCGCAAGTGCCGCCAGAGCATTCTTGACGTTGTGTTCACCAGGAATTCCAAGGCTGAACTCTCCTACATCCTTCTGTTGAAAGGAAACCTTGAAGCTGCTGGTGTTCTCCTTGAAGGAGAGCTTTTCGGCCCGCAGGTCGGTGTTGGGCACCAGCCCATAGGTGAGAAGGGAACGCTCAAGCTTAGGGACCAGAGGTTGCAGGTTCTCTTCATCTAGACAGAGTACCACCCTCCCGTAGAAGGGGACCCGATTGGCAAACTCTAAGAAGGCCTCCTGAAGCTCCTCCAGATCCCGATAGCAATCTAAGTGCTCCGGTTCTAAGTTGGTGATGACCGCAACCGAGGGATAGAGTCTCAAGAAGGAGCGATCGAACTCATCGGCCTCGGCGATGAGAAAATCGCCTCCTCCCAAAACCGCATTGGTTCCCAGACTCAGAACTCTGCCCCCGACGATGATGGTAGGGTCCAGACCGGCCTCGGTGAGGAGGTGGCCGATCAGAGAGGTGACGGTGGTTTTTCCGTGAGTGCCCGCCACCCCCACTGAGAATTTTAAGCGCATCAACTCCGCCAACATCTCCGCCCTTCTTATGACTGGAATCTTTCTCTGTCGGGCGAATCCCACTTCCGGATTTGCGTTCTTGACGGCGGAGGAGATCACCACCGCGTCGGCCTCGCCGACGTTCTCTCCCTTGTGACCTATCTTTATTTTAGCACCCAGGGAAGAGAGTCGTTGAGTGATCTCCGATGCCTTCAGATCCGAGCCGCTAACGGTGTAACCTAAGTTGAGCAGAACCTCAGCGATTCCCGACATTCCCACTCCGCCGATCCCCACGAAGTGGAGCTTCTTTACCTTGTTGAAAAAGACCATCTCATCCTTCCGCGGAGGGCTTCTTACCCATACGCTTCAAGGCTTCTTGCACAACCTTTCGAGCCGCTTCCGGAGATGCCAATTTGCTGGCACAACCTCCCATCTTCGCCAGCAGCGCTGGATTGTTCACCAGCTTCTTGAACTGAGCTTCGAAGTAGAGGTTTTTGAACTCCGACTCGGAGACGACTATTGAGGCTCCCTTTTCCTGAAAATAGCGGGCGTTGTGGTATTGATGCCCCTCGGAGGCAAAGGGATAGGGGACCAGCAAAGAGGGCTTGCCCATGAAGGCAAGCTCGCTCAAACTCAGGGCCCCGCTGCGGCAGACAACCAGGTCTGCAGCTGAATAAGCTGCTGACATATTGTCGATGAATTTGAAAAGTCGGTGGGGGAAGCCTCGACCCTTCACGCTCCCCTGGCACCTTTCGAAATCGATCTCTCCGGTCTGCCAGATGAGTTGCAGCCGTCCGTGATCTTCGATGAAGTCAAAGACCTCCATCAGAATGGTGTTAAGGTTTCTCGCTCCCTGACTGCCTCCCATCACCAACACCGTCCGGAAGTCAGGCTCCAGTGTGAAGTCATCGATGGCCGCCTCCTTACCCAATGGAACGAGCTCCGGACGCAGAGGGTTACCGGTGACGGCAAGTCCCTCACGCTTCTTGAACTGATAAGAGCCCGGCTCGAAACCGAAACAAACACTTTCGGCGAATCTCCCCAGCAGTTTCGAAGTCAAACCCGGAAGGCAGTTTTGTTCCTGCAGAAGAATCGGGATTTTCAACCTCCAGGCGGCAAGCCCTACCGGAGCGGAGGCGTATCCACCGGTGACCACCACCAGATCCGGGGAGAATGTTTTCAGAAACTTTCGGGCCTCGAGAAATCCTCTGGAGTTTCTGAGCACAAACCTCAAGGGTAGCCCAAACTCTCTCAAAAGAGGAGAGCAGGGGATCCTCTCGAAGCTATATCCGTACTTCCCCACTGCTACCTCTTCGCCTCTTTTGCCCTCGCCGGCGAAGCCAATCTCAACTTCGGGCAACTGTCTTTTTAGCTCCTCGGCAATGCTTATCGCCGGAAAGAGGTGTCCGCCGGTGCCTCCCGTGGCGATTACGATTCTATCCATGGCTCAATCTTTTCCGCAGGGGGACAAACCCACCGTTTAAGAGCTTGGTTCTCGGTAAGGCATAACTGCGTCTCATTACCGACAGTAAAAGACCCATCCCCACCAGGTTCATAAACAGGGAGGAGCCCCCGTAGCTGATGAACGGGAGAGGCACCCCGGTAACGGGCAAAAGTGCCAGCACCACCCCCAGGTTCAAGAGAGCATTGACGGTGAGCACCGTGCCGACTCCGACCGCCAGGAAAAAGCCGCTGTCGTCCTGAGAGCGAGAGGCAATTTCATACGATTTCCAGCCTAAGAAGAGGTAAAACAAAAGCAGCGCCGACAGCGGCAGGAATCCCAACTCCTCCCCGGCGGAGGCAAAGATAAAGTCGGTGTGAGCTTCCGGCAGGAAAAACCACTTCTGCCCCCCCTCCCCCAAACCCCGACCCAGAAGGCCACCACCCGCCAAAGCCAAGGCCGACTGGCGAACCTGGTGAGCGCCATCCAGGGGATCACGAAGA
Source organism: Candidatus Zixiibacteriota bacterium (assembly GCA_046759085.1). Lineage (GTDB taxonomy): Bacteria > Zixibacteria > MSB-5A5 > DG-27 > DG-27 > DG-27. Next base: position 2,346 of record JBHIBM010000032.1, on the reverse strand, counting down.
GAATCGTAATAATCGTCAATTCTTTTGCGGCGATAGTCAAGTTCGAAAACCATTACGGCGGCTATGATCGCGATCGGCAGGCCCAAAAGCAGAACCTTTCTGAATTTCATCCCCGCCAGCCACAACAGGGCCAGGGCCGAAACCAGGACGATGGCGGTGTTCCCTAAGTGGGGCTCGAACATTATTAGCCCGGACACTAACATCAAAAGGATCAAATAGGGGGTGAGACTCCTTCTGTTCTCGGAGGTGAATGGCTTTCTCCGGAAGACCCGAATCCGACGCGGCAGTGAATAGGCCAGAAACATTACCATCGCGTATTTGGCCAGCTCCGAAGGTTGAAACTGGAAAGAGCCGAAGTGTATCCACCTTCTGGCACCGTTGATGGAGGGAAAGAAAAAAACCGCAACCAGTGAAATGAGAGTGAAAGGCAAAAGAAACGGAGAGAGCCTCAGCCAGTGGTGATAGTCGCTCCTCCACAGGAAAATCATAAACAGAAACCCCAAGAGGGCCCAAACCGACTGCCTCAGGAGGAAATGATAAGGGGAGCCAAAATCCTCTTCCGCCTTCACCTGGGAATTGCTGCAGACAAGCACCAGGCCAAAGCCGACCCCGAGGACGATGACGAAGAACAGCAGATTATCTGTTTTCGGTTTCGCGGTCACCTCACCTTCTCCCGTCTGGTTCCCAACGATCCCCGGCGGGAAAGGAAAATCTCCCGGCACAGATCTTTGAAGACCTTTCCCCTCTGTTCATAGTCGTTAAACATATCGAAGCTGGCGCATCCCGGGGAGAGGAGAACCGTGTCCCCTTCGGAAGCCAACTGCCGGGAGAGCTTGACCGCCTCTTTTATGTCAGCCGCGACCTTTGTCGCGACAGAGTCTCCCAGAGCTTGCTTTATCTTCTCTTTAGCCTCTCCCACCAAGATCAGGTTCTTGACGTTCTTTTTCGCCAGGTCCTTGAGACGTAGGAAATCTCCGCCCTTGTCTTTCCCTCCCATAATGAGAATGACCGGAGCCTCGACGCTCTGTAAGGCATACCAGACCGCATCCACATTGGTGGCCTTGGAGTCGTTCACGATTTTGACCCCTTCAACTTCCAACACCTTCTCCAGGCGGTGTTCGACTCCCTTGAAGGAGCGTAAGCTTTTCTTGAGAACCTCGCTGTCTATGCCCAACGCCGAGGCGACGCAACAGGCTGCACAGGAATTAGCTAAGTTGTGAGGACCTTTTATTCCGATTTCGGAGATCGGGATTACTGGTTCCGCTCCTTGGAGAGTTTTCAGGACGATCTCTTCGCCCCTAACGAAGGATCCCTCGCCGACCTCCCTTTTTGTGGAGAAGAACAGAGTCCGCACCCCCTGCTTGACTTTAATCTCCTCTCGAGGCGAGACAACCTCACCCTTACCCGACAGCTCCGGGTCATCAGCGTTCAATATCGCCACATCTTTGGGTCTCTGATTTTCGAGGATGCGGAGTTTGGCTCTCTTGTATGAGAGCATATCTGAGTGTCGGTCCAGATGATCCCGGGATATGTTGAGGATTACCGCCACCTCCAGGCGCAGGCCATCTACCCTCTCGAGCTGAAAGCTGGACAGCTCTAAGACGATATGACCACTATTCGAGACGGTGGTGGCGACCTCCGAGAAAGGAAGCCCGATGTTTCCGCAGACGGAGACCTCCTTTTGGGCATCCTTCAGAATCTTGCCCAACAGCGAGACGGTGGTAGTCTTTCCGTTGGAGCCGGTAATTCCCAGTAGATGGGCTTCACTGAACCAGCTGGCGATTTCGACTTCGCTCAAGGTAGCCAATCCCCTTTTCTTCGCCTCCAGGAGAATCGGTAAATGTAAGGGGACTCCCGGGCTCAGGACGATCAGCTCCCTACCTTCGATCACCCTTTCGGTATGACCCCCGGTTTCGAATTCGACTCCCAGCTTTTTGAGTTCCGAGATGGATTCGCTCAGCTCCTCTTCCCCTTTTATGTCGCTTAAGAAAATCTTCGCCCCGTGTCTTTTCAGGAGCTTGGCCACCGCCAGACCGGAGCGGGCCATCCCCAGTATCGCGATCTTTTTGCAGATTACCTCACGGAACGTCATGATCGTCCTAACGGATCTTGAAGGTGGACAGAGTCAAAAGTGCAAAGATAAACCCCACAACCCAGAACCGGATCACCACCTGGGGCTCTTTCCATCCCACCAGCTCGAAGTGATGGTGGAGCGGCGCCATTTTCAGAATCCTTTTGCCGGTGAGCTTAAAACTCAGAACTTGGAGAATCACCGAGAGGGCCTCCAGGACGAAGACCCCGCCGACTATCACCAGTAAGACCTCCTTTTTGGTCAGTATCGCCAGA
>JBHIBM010000031.1:0-11610 GCA_046759085.1 Candidatus Zixiibacteriota bacterium | reverse complement strand
GGGGGGCCCACCCCTTGCCACCCTCCGGGGGGGTGGGGGGGGGGGGGGGCCCCCGAGGGGAACCTTGATGCTGACCCCATCTTCGTCGGTAGAGAGAGAGATGATTTCCATCTCCGCTGGCACTCCCCCTGCATCGATGCTGGGGATCCCTCCCTGACCGACCCCGACGGCACCCGCTGCGAAATCGGTGCCCTGCATTTTAACCAGGCCGTTCTGGGAATTGTGGAGCTTTATCCCCACGACGCCCCGATTGTCATCCCGTCCGAAGGCGGAAACATCATCTACGATGGGTGGGTCTTCAACTTCTCCGGCCAGCCGGGCGAAGCAGACCTTTGGACCTACGTCTTCATTCCCGAGATAGGCCACTATGGCCCCATCAATCTATATCAGAACGTCAGCATCCCGGCCGACGGCCTCGGTGTGAAGGGGATCGTTCAGCACGTCCCGGGGTTTGCACCCCAGGGGACCTATGCTTTCGTCGCCTATATTGGTCGTTATCCCAGTATCATAACAGACATCTCCCATTTCTACTTCACCAAGACCGGTTCCACTGCAGGTGGCACAAAAGGTTGGTTTGAGGGTGGGGGGTGGTTCAAAGAGGTTGCCTCAACAGAAACCGACCTCCCCCGCGCTTATGCGCTCTCCCAGAACTACCCCAATCCTTTCAATATCACCACCGTGATAAACTACCAATTGCCGAATGACAGCCACGTCAAGCTGGAAGTTTACAACACCCTGGGTCGGAAGGTGGCGATATTAGTAGACAGCAAACAGCAGGCAGGTTACAGGTCAGTTCTATGGGATGCTTCGGGTGTCTCTTCGGGTCTCTACCTCTGCAAATTGACCGCCGGGGATTTTGCTAAAAGAAAGATTATGACGCTGGTGAAATGACGGGAGGCAAAGAACGGACGCTGCTATACAATTTCTCCCCTGATACGAGATACATCACAGACAGGCCACGAGTTAGGGGGATATGAGTGACTTGATATCACTGGCTGTCTCCGGGAGGGAGTCGATCTTTTGTCCCCTTTTTAGATTCTCGAGTGCCTGACTGACCATCTCAGAGTGCCGGCAGATAAGGGGTCACAAACTCAAAAGAGGTTTTGCCCGCGGTCGGGATCCGAATTTCCGCTTGCAATCAAGGCGGAGATCGATATATTCTTGAAAGTGAAATAGAAGGGGAGGGAATAGGAGTTTTCTCGTCTTACAGACGGTTGTTTTTTTGCCGATTTCAACTGGCGGGGCAAAAAAAGCACCTCCAAAATCCCCCTTTGGCAGGGGATGAGAAAACATCGAGTATGAACCTCAGCGGGATGTCGGTTTCGGGCGGGGTTAGAAAAGCGAAAGTCATGCACCTTCTGAATCGCCTCAACCGTGGCGGCCAGGAGGTCTTAGTGTATAACCTCGTCCGGGAGTTGAGCAAGCTCCGCTACGAACATATCATCTGCTGTCTCAGGGATGGGGGAGGGCTGAAGGAGGAGGTCGTCCAGTCCGGCATAAAGGTGGTCGTCCTCGATCTTCCCCGTCGGAGCATCTTCCTTTTTCCGATTTTCCTCTATGACCTCTTCCGAATAGCAAACAAGATGTCCCGTCTCATCTCCGAGGGAGAGGTCTCCTTAATCCAAACTCATCTTCCACACACTGACCTTCTGGGTTGCCTGGTGGGGAGACTCACCCAAACTCCGGTGGTGATGTCGTTTGCCAGCAGCAATATGCTCTCAACAGTTTGGGGAAAGGGTCCTCTCGGAGTTAAGTTTCGACTGCGAATGTCCCTGCTTCGCAGTCTATCTCGCAGTGCCAAGAAGATGATAACTGTCGGAGAAAACGTCAGCGAGGCAGTCAACCGAACCCTGCATCCGGAACTTGGAAAACTTCAGGTGGTCAGAAATGGAGTCTTCATCCCCAAACTCGCTTCCTCGGATGATAAGATCGGAGCTAGAGAGAAACTGGGGTTAGCGGCTGAGGATTTCGTAATCACCTGCGTCGGTCGATTAGTCCCTTTCAAAGGTCAACACTTCTTGATCGAGGCTGTGAAGATTATAGCGGAGCAGCATCCCGAGGTGAGGTTGCTATTGGTCGGAGGTGGGCCGGAGAAGGACAGGATTCAGGAATTGGTTGAGCAATCAGGTTTGAAGGAGAAAGCCTTTCTCCTTGGGGAGAGAAGCGACGTCCCCGACATCCTTATTGCCTCGGACCTATTCGTTCTTCCCTCCTTCTGGGAGGGGATCTCGATCGCGCTTCTGGAGGCGATGTCCTTCGGTCTTCCGGTGGTGGTGACCGACGTCCCCGGCAACCGCGAGGTTTTAGGCAGTCAGGAAAATGGCGTACTGGTGCCGCCAAAGGACAGCCTGGCCTTGAAGGAGGCGATAGTCTCCCTCTTGGAAGGAGCAGACCTGAGGGCAAAGCTGGGCCAGAAGAGCAGGACCCGGGTGGAGAGATATTTCAACTTCGCAGACACCGTCGCCCGCACCGAAGAGGTCTATGAAAGTATCCTGGAGAATTGAGCTTTGGCACAGAACACGCCTCCTAGAATCAACTTCATGGCTGCCATCCACTCGATGATCGTTGGGGGGGCCGAGAGGATTTGCGAGGATATACTCCTGCGAATCGACCGCGACAGGTTCAATCCGATTCTCTTGTGCATGCGAGAACCGGGTCCGCTGGCGGAGACGGTGGCGAAGGAGGGGATAAAGGTCTATTCCAACTTGATCTCCGACAAATATGACTTCACCGTGGCTATGAGACTTCAACGGATTATGAGACAGGAAGAGATTCACGCCCTGGAGACCTTCGGGAGTGGAGAAAAACTTTTCTGGGGAAGGCTGTGTGCCAAGTGGGCCGGGGTCCCCGCCATCACCTCCTCCCTGCACAAGACGTTCATCAAAGGCAAGGCCCACTCGGTGGAGTTTCTCAACCGGATGCTGTGGGGACTCAACGATCGCATCATCGCCATCGGAGAGGCCTCCAAAGATTACTTGGTCAAATACGAGGCGGTCCCTGAAAAGAAGGTCACCGTCATTTACAACGGAGTCGATTTAGAAAAATTCAAGCCCCATCCCCCAGAGCTGAGGATTAAAAGCGAGCTGGGAGTGCCGGAGAAGAATCAGGTGGTGGGTATCCTGGCGGTTTTGCGCCCGGAAAAAGCCCACCGGGTCTTCTTAGAGTCCGCTAAGATCATCTCTCAGGAGCTCCCCAGGGTCAGCTTCTTAGTGGTGGGAGATGGTGGGGAGCGGACGAAGCTGGAAGAGTTCTCCTCGGAGTTGGGGTTGGATGGCAGGGTGGTATTCGCGGGCAATCGAAGTGACATCCCCGAGGTTCTGTCGATATTCGACGTCGCGGTGCTGTGCTCTGACCCCTATATCGAGACCTTGCCGACAGCAATCTTGGAGGCCATGGCGATGGCCAAACCGGCGGTGGCCACCGAGGTCGGCTGTCTGCGGGAGATGATCATCGATGGGACAAACGGTTATCTTCTGCCTCCCCGCAAACCGAAAGAACTCGCCGAGGCGGTCTCAAGACTGCTGAAGAATCCGGAGCTGGCTCAGAAGATGGGGCAGGGGGGGAGAAAGCGGACCGAAGAGCTCTTCTCCATCGAGAGGATGGTCGGCAAACGGGAAGAGCTTTTCGAGGAAATCCTTAAGCAGAAAAGGATAATTTAACCAGGAAGCTCTTAAGTCTGCGATGATTAACGACCTTCACGGCAACGCCGTTAGCCACGATTGCTATTACCCGATTTCAGACGCTATCTCGAGGAGGGTTGCTGGAAGCGGGAGTTCACCAACGGCACCGCGATTCCGGACCTTGAACTTCACCTATTCACGTTCGAAGCCAGAGGGGTTGAGCCTTGAGAATAGGCCAGCCTCTCAAAAGATGATCAGCAGATAATCTTTGACCTCTCTTCGCAGGTTAGTTCTCACCCGAGACTCTCCTGCTTATCCCAGAGATAGCAGTCTCTCAACCTCCGCCGAGGATAATCGGGAGACCGGACTCACCCGCACCAATGATGACCACCTTGGCGTTTTGGCTTGAGGCTAATTTCTCGGTGGCCTCAATCCCCTTCCACTCCAGGAGAGACTTGGTTAAACCGGCCGAGACGATTCTCTGGAAATCGGCAATTCCCTTGGCTTCGATCCGCTTGCGCTCCGCCTCCTGACGTTCCCGTTGCAGCACGAACTGCATCTTCTGGGCGGCCTGGTCGGCGGCCAGCTTCTCGTCGATGGCATCGGAGATTCTCTTGGGGAGGATGACGTTGCGAATGATGATATTGTCGACCCTAACGAACTTGTCCCCCACCAGTTTCTGGACTGCCTCCACAATCTCTCTGGCAATCAGCTCCCTTTTGGTGGAGTAAATCTCCTCCGGTTTATAGCGCCCGGCGACGGCCCGAGCCTCACCCCGCAGTGCCGAGCCAACGATGACATTGTAATAATTCGGCCCCACGGTGATCTGCAGGCTGTCTATTTTTTCGATTAAGGGACGGAACCAGACTGAGACCTCCAGCTCGATGGTGGCTCCATCCGAGGAGAGAACCCGCAAATCCTCTTTGCGTTCGTCCAGCTGGGTCTTGTATACAAAGAAGCTGTCCCAGGGCAACTTCCATTTCCATCCCTCTCCGTAGATAGAGCCCATTTTAGTCCCTCCCCCGAACTTAGAATACTTGACCGCATGATGTCCGGAGGGGACGGTGGTGCCGCAGCCGTGGGCCATAAATGCGATTACGATTATGCCCACGATCAAGAGAATCACAACCGAACGACCCGTCGGTTTTGGAGTCGTCATCTTACCTACCTCCTCTTTTGAAGTTCGACTAAAATCTCCTAGAGGGAACGTAACACAACCCGGGTGAGATTGCAAGGTCAAAAGAGAAGGACTTGACGGCTGTTTCAGATCGTCAGATGATTGGGAGCAGGAGAGGATTTAACCGAGAAATCTTTTTTTCTCATGGAAAGGTATACGGTGGGCGCAAATCCCCAGCCGGTAGATGTCAACGACTACAGGCGTCCAGGCAGGAACGCTTTCTGAATCTGGTATGATCACCAAGATCGAGATTACCAGCTGATTTGACTTCATCGTGTCCCCGCTTTTTTCTATTTCCTGGATGCCATTTCCTGTACGGGCGGCCTTTTCAGCTTCAGGCGAAGAAATCGGGATTCACTTTTTCTGGTTTGGGGCAAACCGAAAGATGAGATTTTTGCAGAAAATCGTTTCTAAATCTCCAAAAACATTCCGGGCACTGCAACACCTCCTCGACGAGCTCCATTCTGGCCCCACAGAAGGGGCAAGTTTGCTCCTTGGAGTTGGCGAACATGGCGGCCTCTCTTTTTAGTTTTGAATAGTCAGTCTGAGTGAATTGCCCTTTGAAATCACAGCGGCTATTCAATCACTCCTCGGACGCAAATACCGGTTCGATGGTGAGGGTGGATTCCCCCACCTTACTTAGCCCCACCATTCTCTGGGATAGAAAATTCTGGGCGGTGATCCATTCTCTGGACATGCTCAGAACCTGCTCCTGGGTCACCTCCTCGGTCCAATCAACAGTCAAGGTGTCAATTCTCTTGTTCTCTACTTCCAGATCTTCCATGGTCAGGATGAACCTCATCTTCATTTTCCTCGCCTCCCTGGAAGAAGCCTCCAGCGTTTGAGTTTCCATTTCAGATGAGGTTTCAGGCAATTTGCATACCTCTTGGAGGTCTGTTTCCGTTAGCGAAATAGCCAGCCATAAGCATTTAGGTGACAGGGGGTTAGCCGTCCTGAGTGCGGGGCCCCCCTGGTTCTGAACTAAGTCTGATGAAGAATGATCGAAAAAGTGTTGGATTTCCCCAATAGAATCTGAGGGTTGACCAATAGGAAATCTGTGATGGAAGGAAGCCGGGGGCTGGCTGTCAAAAGGTGGAACTATGCGGCATAATCATCCTCGGCCGCCCGCAATTGCCCGCAGGCGGCGAGAATATCTCTGCCTTTCGATTCCCTCAAGGTTACCGCCGGAGCTCGGGGATATAGGTAATCCCGGAAGGCAATGACCCTCTCCTCTTCTGGTGCTTGATAGGCCTGACTGGTGTGAGGGTTAAAGCGAATCAGATTTATCTTGCAGGGAATCCCCTGAATGATTCTCGAGAGCTTCTTTGCACACTCCAGGGAATCGTTGACGCCACCGATTAGCACATATTCGAACGTTATCCGTCGGCCCGTTTTTTCAGCATAGAAATTCGCCGCGCTCAACAACTCCTTGAGAGGGTATTTCCCATTCACGGGCATGATTGCGCTTCGCAGTTCGTCGTCGGGGGCATTCAGTGAAATCGCCAGGCCGAGTTTTAAGCCCTCCTCCGCCAGCCTGCAAATTCCGGGGACTATCCCAACCGTTGACACCGTGATTTTCTTTGCGCTGAAGTTGGGACCCAGATCCGAGACCATGATGCCGATCGATTTCAGCAAGTTGCCGTAGTTCAAGAGCGGCTCTCCCATTCCCATGAATACTAGATTGGTCAAGGGTTTGTCTTGAGCCTTTAAGAGCTGGCTTATGATTTCGCCGGGGGTGAGATTCCTTCTGAAGCCAACACTTGCGGTGGCGCAGAACCGACAGTCCAAAGGGCAGCCAACCTGGGTGGACAGACAGAGGGTCAATCTTCCTTCATCGGGGATCAAGACACTTTCTATCAGCTCACGGTCGGAGAGCCTCCACAGGAATTTCTCCGTCCCGTCAAGTTTTGACCGCATCAACTTGTGCTCTGCTATACCTTCGATGGTTGCGGTCTTTTTCAGCCTCTCTCGCAACCCCCTGGAGAGATCTGTCATCTCCTCGAAACTCCTGGCTCCTTTTCTGTGAATCCAGGAGAAGAGCTGTCGCCCGTGAAACCTTTTCTCCCCTAGGTCCTCGAGATACGCTTCCAGCCCGTTTAAGCTCAATCCCAGAAGATTTGTCTTCACTCTCATCATTTCTTATCTTCTCAGTAAATTATGCCTCAAAGTCTTTTTTTGCAAGACAACCTCGTGGAGGAGAATTGAAGATAACATTCCTGGGTGCGGTGAGAGGCGTCACCGGCTCGATGCACCTTCTCTCTGTCAACGGGCAGAGAGTCCTCATAGATTGTGGTCTTTTTCAGGGGAGGCGAGCAGAGTCCAATAGGCGCAATCGTCAACTGCCGGTCAATGTCGATGGGATAGACCGTGTCGTTTTGGGACACGCTCACATCGACCACAGCGGGAATGTCCCCTTTTTAGTAAAGAACGGTTACAGCAGAAGCATCTATTCCACCTTTGCCACCAGGGACCTGTGCGCGGTGATGCTGGCTGACTCCGCCCATATACAACGGAAAGATGCGGAGTACTTGAATAAGAAGAAGAGGTTGAAGGGGGATGATAGAATCGAAGCGCTATACAGCGTGGAGGAGGCCCGGAGGGCGATTGAGCTTTTCCGAGGTGTCAGTTACCACAAGCCGTTCTACGTCACCAAAGATATTCGATTAACATTCTTCGATGCTGGACACATCCTGGGCTCGGCCCTCTCCTTTTTTGAGATCTTCGAGAACGGCAGCAGGAAAACCCTCCTTTACGCTGTCGATTTGGGTCGCAAAGACCTCCCGATTTTGAGAGATCCTGAGGTTGTAGAGGGAGTGGACTATTTAATCTTGGAGAGCACTTACGGGGGGCGTCTGCACGGAGAGATTTCGGAGGCTGAAGATCAGCTTGCCGATGTTGTCAACAGAACTCATTCAAGAGGCGGGAAGATCATTATCCCGGCTTTCTCCCTGGAGCGAACTCAGGAGATCGTTTACTGCCTGCACCTCTTAGAGGCTGCCGGTAGAATCCCGGTTCTCCCGGTATATGTCGATAGCCCCCTCTCCACCAACGTCACCCAAATATTCCAATTGCATCCGGAATGTTTCGACCACGAGACTAACGAGCTTTTGGCGCACAATCGCAATCCCTTCGGGTTGAACCAGATCACCTACGTCCGCGACGCGGAGGCGTCGAAGAAGTTGAATCAGCTGAAGGAATCGTGCATAATCATCTCTGCCTCCGGCATGTGCGAGGCCGGAAGGATTCTGCATCACCTCAAGAACAACATCGAGAATCCCAATAACACCATTCTGGTCGTGGGTTTTATGGCCAGGAACACTTTGGGTCGACGATTGGTGGAAAGGCAACCGAGGGTGAGAATCTTCGGGGAGGAGTACGCGCTGAAGGCGGAGGTGGAAGTAATCGACACCTTTTCTGCCCACGCCGATCGGGAGGATCTTATCGATTACGTTGATTCCTTGGGCAAAAGCCTGAAGAGGATACTTCTGGTGCACGGAGAAGAGGAACAATCCCGGGCTTTGAAAGAGGAGTTAGAAAAGCGTGGCTATACGAATGTGAACTTGCCGGAAGAGGGGGATGAGATAGAGTTGTAGTCATCAATGTAAGGCGCCGAAGTGTGAGAAATCTCAACATTTTAGAGAACGGTCAATTCCAAGAGAGTACCTAAATGCGAGTCGGGTTCCTGCAATTTCATCCGATCTTCGGAGATATTGCGCAAAATCTGAGCAGAGTCGAGGCCAAATTGTCCAAAGTACGTGCGGATTTATTGGTCCTGCCGGAATTGTTCAACACCGGTTACCTTTTTTCGAGACGAAAGCAACTGAGGCAGCTGGCAGAAGAGATTCCCGACGGCCAAACGACCCGAGTCTTGAAAAGCCTCTCAAGAAAAAGAAAGATGGCTATTGTAGCCGGAATCGCCGAAAAGGACAGAGGCAAAGTCTATAACTCCTCCATATTCGTGAAGCCAGGGGGAGATATACACCTCTACCGAAAGCTTCACCTCTTCGATCGAGAGAAGAGATGGTTTGATGCCGGCAACCTCAAGCTGGAGGTGATAAGTTTCAGGGGTGCAAAAATCGGGGTGATGATCTGTTTCGATTGGATTTTCCCGGAGGTCGCCAGGAGTCTGACCCTTCTGGGAGCAGAAATCATCTGCCATCCCGCCAATTTAGTCCTCCACCATTGCCAGCGGTCGATGCTGACCCGCTCTCTGGAGAATGGGATCTTCGCCATCACCGCCAATCGCATCGGCACCGAGCAACGGAACGGCGAGAAAATTATCTTCACCGGAAGGAGCCAAATCATCTCCCCCAGGGGAGAGATACTAGTTTCCTCCCCCCGCAATAAAGAGAGCCTAGAGGTCGCCGATATTAATTTAAAAGAGGCGCGGGATAAGTTTTTCACACCCGCTAATCATCTTATAAAGGACCGGAGGAGAGCCTTCTACCGGCTGTAACGGAGGGTTCTTTAACCCAGTTGCTGCTAAGGAGACCCAATGCCAGGGGAGAAGACTGCCAAATTAGGGCGCATTCTGGTCATCGATGACGAGCCGGAAATAACGGAGATAATCAAGGCCTATATGTCCAACGCCGGCTACGAAGTGGAGGTCGAAAACGAACCTCAGAACGGATTACAGGACGCCAAAAACTTCAAGCCAAACGTCGTCATCTTAGACATACAGATGCCCTTCATGGATGGGTACGATGTCTGTTCTCAGTTGAGAGCCGACCCTGACACCGCCGACACTCCGGTCCTCTTCCTCACCGGGAAAGATGCCCGGGAAGACAGGGGGAAAGCATTCGGGGTGGGAGGCGATTTTTATATCAAGAAGCCCTTCAGCTGTGAGCGATTGCTTCAGATGGTGAAAACCATTATGGTGACCGCCAACAAACCTGCCTGAGATAGATTCAGCTAGGTCGGATTCTGGTTTCTATGAACTCCGCCAAGGTGACTACAGCTTCAAGCTGAGCCTCACTGGCCTCGTATGCCAGCAGTTTGACCAGAAACACCCCTTTGACGAACGCTGCGTAAGTACCACTTCTGTAACCTTTATCTCCGATCTCGAAATTGGCAGGGGAGTCGCCACTCTCTGTCCTGTAAATGAAGTCGGCCAAAGAGGGATTCTGCATCCGGTAAACCTCGACACTTATCTCCTGACCGGCTTCACTTGAAGCCACAAGCGAGGTCGCTAACTTGACGAAGCCATTCTTCAGGTAGAATTCAGCCCCGCCGTCGAGGTAGTAATGCAGATTCCCAGACAAGTAGATCGAGATGATGTCACGAAATTGGAAATCTTTGAGCTTCGAGAGATCGCCCAGGATGGCTTCACAATCGCTTTTGGGTGCTCCTGCTCACCTTTCACCCGGAGAGCAAAAAGTGAATGAGATGGAGAACAGCAGAATGAATGGCAAGAAGAATGATTCGCGTGAGCTGATAGAGCTGCAGGTTATTCTTCACCCTCTCTGAAGACCTCGGCACTGAAAACGTATATTTCTGCCCCTTCCTTCCAGCCGTCAATGGGGAGGCGAGATTTACGGCAGACGTTTTCCAAAAACTCCCGGCGATTCCACTTCCAGTCTGTTGCCACCTGAGGCAGGAGCAAACCGCGGCGTTCGCCCTTCCTGATATAAAGTCCGTGCAGACCGACCACGATCTCATCGATGCTGTCGACTTTCTTAAAGGGAGACAGAACTGAGATCTCTATTTGGATTTCCTGCAGTTCATCCAGAGTCAGGCGCGGGAAGCGGGGATCCTGGGTGGCGGCCATGATGGCGCATTCGGAAACGCTCTGATAGAGAGGTCTCTCCGGCATGGTGTAACCGATACAACCCCTGAGACGACCGTTCTTCTCCAAGGTGACAAAGGCAGCCCCCAATTCAGTCAGCTTGCGCTCACTCACGTCAAAACTGGGCTCTTCTCCCAGACGCAGGAATCCCTCGATGGAGCTCCGAGCAATCTCCAATAGTCTCCGCCTCTCTTTGGTGGATAATCTACTCTGTGGCCTTTTAGCGTTTAGAGGCACGTCTATTTCTTTCGTGGTTCCGATGGCGATGGAGGCGTAACCCACCACCGCGGAGATATCACCGCTGACATCCCCGGAGTCACCGTATCTTACAACCTTTGCCCAATCGGTCCCCAGTTTCAGGGCTGTCATAAGCACTGCGGCAACCGGCCTGCCGCCGCAAGCCTCAGCTTTCTTGTATCTCAGCTTGTAGAGGAGTTTTTCGGGGTTCAGCATCGTCACGGTGGCAATTCCCTCCATGTCCAATCTCCTGGCCTCCTCCCTGGGGTGATAGTGAGACCAGTCACTGCTGGCCAAGAGCAAAACCCTCTTGTCGCTCTCCTGCAAAACCTTTGTGATGGTGTCCGCAACCCGGCGCACGGTGGCCGAATCCTGTGCTCCCATCATTATGGGGACAATGGAGGTGTTAGGCAGAACCACTTGCAGGAAGGGCAGTTGCACCTCCAGAGAGTGCTCCCGGGCCTGGTCCTGTGGATTGAAGCTGAACAGCTCCCGGTCCTGTTTCATGATCGCCTGCGCCAGCTCTGAGTCTATGGGAACGTTTCCCAGCGGAGTTTCGAATTCCCCCTTGGCGAAAACTGAAGCTCCAGGGAGGCGGACATAGTGGCTGGGACCGACCATTATGACGGTCTCAATCCGTTTATTCCTTAAGAGAGAGTACGCATAAGCGGCCACCTGGCCGGAGTAAATCAAGCCGGCGTGAGGAACCACAATTGCGCGCAATTTCCCGTAAGGGATTTCGACCTCCTTGGCATTGTCCAGAAAGCCCCGCACCATCTCTTCCAATTTCT
>JBHIBM010000030.1:0-11672 GCA_046759085.1 Candidatus Zixiibacteriota bacterium | reverse complement strand
GCCTTGGCGTTCACCTCCATCGCCAAATCCCAGGCCTCATCGTCGATGTCCAAGGCAGGCGAGAAACTCCCCAGAGCGGCATTGGACACCAGTATGTCTAATTTCCCGAAGCGCTCTTTTATCTTCGTGAAGATCTTGTCGACCGTCTTAGGGTTGCCGATGTTGCCTCGAGCCTCTAAGACCTCAACACCTTTCGATTTTATCTCCGCCATTGTGGTCTCGGCGGCATTTCGGTTCCTGAAGAAATTAACGACCACATTTGCGCGTTCTGAAGCCAGGCGTAGCGATATCGCTCTTCCGATTCCGCGTGACCCCCCCGTCACTAAGGCGACTTTCCCTTTGAATCTCATGTTAATGTCTCACTGATACTCAGTGTATTCCTTACGTCATGCACTAAAATAGCAGCAGGGAGGAGGAAGTCAAGGCGTTACACTACTACCTTACCATCCACATGCTCGGGGACATTTACTTCAAATAGGGAGAGAATGGTCGGCATCAAATCCGCCACCCAGAGAGAGTCACTCTTTATCTGCCGATTGCGTATATATAAAGAGGCATCATCATATATGTGCATTCCCTCCAGTGAGCCTTTGAGTGCCAGTTGTTCCTGATTCAAGTTCGCCTTCAGGTCATAACCGTCCTGAGGGTCAGCGATAATGTCAGCAGCTTGCTCGAAATGGGGACCACTGTAAATCTCCTCGCGCCTATACACCTTGCGGATGATTTTATCACCGGTTTCAGGGTCAGTCATAGTGGGAAGCTTCTCTATCAATTCATCACGCACCTTTTCGTATTCGGCACCGGGCTCAACGGAGCCGAATTGCTCCCGCCCTTTGAGATTGACAAAAAACCTCCCCGGTATGAGGCTATACACCTTAGTCTCCGGACTCATGTCCTTTAGGCCGGACCGCTTCTCTCTGCTGAACTTCAAGTACCCTTCTTTTTCCAGCCAGTAGTTAGTGAACACCTCTTTCTTAACGGAACAGAAACCGTGGTCCGAAAGGACAATGAACTCGCTATTCTCGCTTACCTTCTTCTCCATCTCTCCCAGGAAGTCATCGATCTTCTTGTAGAATGCCAAAAACTGAGGTGCGTATTTGGGGTCGTCAGCTTCGTATTCCTCCCACAGGAAGTGGTTTATCCGATCGGTGGACATAATGTGCAGTTGAAAGAAGTCCCACTTGTGGGATTCGAAAAGCCAGTAGGCGGTCTCAATACGCTTGTCAATGGTGTAGTTGATATCCTCAAGGAACTTGTCCTTATCCTTTCGGCCGGCCCAGGCATCGACATCTATGCGATACCCGATGGAATCAAGTTTGTCGAATACCGACTGCGGATATACCGCCTTGCGCAAATCGGTAGCCAAGAAATCGGCTATGAGAACTCCGTTCACCTCCCTGGGTGGATATGTCACCGGCACGTTTATCACCACTACTCGGAGCTTGTTCTCGCTCAGAATCTGCCACAGGGTGGGCGCCTTCATATTCACGCTGGTCGGTATGAACATGTCGAAGGGGTTGGGTCTGCGGTCGATGAAGCCGAAGATGTTATGTTTGGCGGGATTGCAGCCGGTCATATAGCTCGACCAGGCCACCGAGGATATACACGGCATCACCGAGTTCATCCGGCGGAAGTCGCCCTTTTCCAGAAGGGCTTTGAAGTTGGGCAGATCCCCGGCAGTGATATGTTTCCTTATGAATGTGTAGGGCACCCCGTCGATGCCGACGACCACTACTTTCTTCCTCTTCTTTTTCGAGAATAGAGCCACGGTATTTCCTCAGCAAAGCTGCCAGCGTCGTTTCAGTTACTCAAGCCCTCCAGATGAGCTTGTCACTGCAGAAATGTCAACCTAAAGATAGCCCAAGGCCTCCAGACGCTTGTCTATCTCCTTTTTTTCCGCCTCAGAGTAAGGCTCCTCGGTTTCGCCTTTCTTCTTCAGACAACCCAGCTCGTAAAGCTTATCAATCACCTTCTGCGCAGATTCCTCCACAGTCTCCTTCGCTGTGTCGCAAACCACCTCGGGATTGTCAGGAGCTTCGTAAGGGTCAGAGACTCCAGTGAAATTCTTAATCTCTCCGGCGATGGCTTTCTTATAGAGCCCCTTAACGTCTCGTTTGACCAGAGTGTCCAGATCGCACTCACAGTATACCTCCACCATAATTCCGCCGGCGGAGGTTATCATCTGCCGACAGTTATTGCGAATATCCTTATAGGGGGAGATTGCGGCGGTGATGACCGGCACCCCGTAATGGCTGAAGCGAGAGGCCAGCCATCCCAATCTCGAGATATGAGCATCTCTGTCCTCCTTGGAGAATCCCAGACCCTTGGAGATGTGAGTCCGCACCACGTCCCCATCGAGGACTTCAACTTCTCGACCCTGTTTGAGAATCTCCTTTTCAACGAACTTGGAGATGGCGGTCTTACCAGAACCTGAAAGCCCCGTGAACCACACTGTGAAACCCTTTTCCACGATTCATTCTCCTCTTATTCTTTAATTAACGTTTTTTGTGAGAATACGGTAGGCAAGGTTGTCTCAACCTTGCGACCAGGTTGAGACAACCCGGTCTACATCTCGAATTAACAGGTCAAATGCAGGCCGGCAGCGACCCTTTCCGTTTTCACCAGCTCGTTGAAGGTTCTAACTGCCTCTTCGGTCCTCTGAGTGATGAGTTTTATTTCCTCAGCTTGCAGACGCTCTTCGGTCTCCGGCAGAACCTTAACCGCACCATAAGCACCGCTGCCGATTATCAACGTCTCCAGTTTCTCCTCCAAGACCTCTTTGAGATCCTCAAGGCACACCTCGTGTCCGCTCTTTCTCCACCAGTTGCTCCTGACCCGGTCCGGGAAGACAATCACATCTTCGGTGTAGCTCTCACCGTCAATCACAATCTGTCCAAAGCTGTAAGAGTCAATCTTCATCGCGATCTTTGTCGTTCCAACCAATGGATAGGCAAGGTTGTCTCAACCTTGCGACCAAGACCAAGTTGAGACAACTTGGTCTACAGGGTCCACAGGGTTTTGAGGTCACCGTTACTTGACGATTTTCCCCCTCATATCCCTGGGTGGCTCAATCCCGAAGAGGCTCAAGATCGTGGGACCAACGTCCATTAAATGTGTTCCTTCGAGCTTGCCCTTCTTCTGCTGTCCCCTGGGATCGTACATTATGAAAATCCCGTGCTGGGCGTGATTGGCATCGTCTGGCCCGGTGTCGTTCTCGAGAGTGTGAATGCTGCCGAAACCGACAGTGCCGACCGAACGCCAGTAGAGGTCTCCAAAGAGGACGATGAGATCCGGCGCAATATTGTTGACAGTCGAATAGATCTCCTCCGGGCGATAGGCACGGGTACCCATCACCTTTCCCTGCATGTCGGTTAGAGCCTCTAACTTCTCCACCAGTTCAGAGCGTACCTTCTCGTAATCCTTCCTGGGGATGATGCCGTTCGGCTCCCGGCCTTTGATGTTCATGAACAACCGCCCGTAGTAACCTCCCGAACCCCAGGCCTTGGTCTTAGACCAGTCGATATTGTCATGTTTGACCTGCGTTCTGCCTTGCGGCTTCTGCTTCAGAGTCAGATAACCCTCCTGCATCAGCCATTCGTTGAAGCAGAGTCCTCCGTCCATTCTCTTGGCTCCGTGGTCGGAGACCACCAGGACAACGGTGTCATCGCCGGCGATAGAGAGCAGTTCCCCGATCATCTGGTCAACTTTGACGTAAAGATGCTCTACTGCACTCTCATACTTGCTGCCGGGCTCGTAGAGGACGTGCTCTTTGTCGAAATACTTCCAGTAGCCGTGATGGATCCTGTCCACCCCCATCTCCACGAACATGCAGAAGTCCCAGTCCTTGTTCTGCATCAAATACTTTGTCACCTCAAAGCGATTCTCGGCTAGTTCATCGATCTCCCTCAGAAGCTTCTCCTTGTCGTCGGTGCGGAAGTTCATCACATCGAAGATGTAACCGCCACAGTTGGTGACGATCTCACTCTTCAGCTCTTTGGGATAGGTATAATCGCTCTCCGGTCCCGGGGTTAGAAAGCAGGAGAGCAGATTCCCGCTGAGTGGTTTTGGGGGATAGGCCGGCGGCACCCCGACAACTATAGATTTCTTTCCCTGTTCGGAGAGAATGTCCCAGACGGTCTTTTCTTTGACCGCCGTTGAGGTCGCAAAAAACATCTCGTCGTAGGAATAGTTTTTTCGGTTTCTGAAGCCGTAAAATCCCAGAGTACCCGGGTCCTTGGAGGTCATCATCGACATCCAGGCGGGGACGGTGATAGGGGGAATGGTGCTCTCTAAAAGCCCGTATGAGCCACCATCAATCAGCTTCTTCAGATTCGGTAGTTTTTCCTTCCACCGGTCGAAGACCAGCTGCGGGGTGGCGCAATCCAGGCCGATTACTAATACCTTTCTATCGCTAGGCATTCGATTTTCCTCATCTCTTTGGATCTCTTCAACGATTCAACTTTGAGCGAAGTTCCTCGCTGTTCATTTCCACTTCCCGGTCTTGACCGCCTCCAGAAGAATCTCTGCCACCTCCGGTCGGGTGAACTCCGGAGGCGGACACTTCCCCTCTCGGAGCATCTGTCGAACCATCGTCCCGGAGAGAAAGACGTGCTCGGATTTGTCGTGACAACAGGTCTTGGTGGAGGCCATGTTCCCGCACTTCTTGCAAAAGAAGGCGTGCTCAAAGAATATCGGCTGGATCTCCAACTCTCCGGGTTCAAATTCATTGAAGATGTAATGGGCATCATAAGTGCCGTAGTAGTTTCCCACCCCGGCGTGATCCCGGCCGACTATGAAATGGGTACAGCCGAAATTCTTTCTCATGATGGAGTGGAATATTGCTTCCTTCGGACCGGCATATCGCATCGAAGTGGGGAGGACCACCAGCTTGGCGCGATCCTTCGGATAGTAACCGTTCAACAGATCGATGTAGCACTGCATCCGCACATCTACGGGGATGTCCTCCTCCCGGGTTTCGCCTACTATGGGGTGCAGCAGAAGTCCATCCACCATCTCCATGGCGCATTTCTGCAAGTATTCGTGAGCGCGGTGCACCGGATTTCTGGTCTGGAAGGCGATGACAGTCTTCCAGCCCAGTTCCTCGAACATCTGACGAGTCTCGGCGGGGTCCTTGCGATATTCGTTGAATTTATCGTGCCTCATCCGGTTCAGGAGGGTGATTGGACCCCCCAGCAAGACCTCCTTCATTCGATAGGTGGCAGCCACCCCGGGGTGAGCTTCGTCGGTGGTCTTGAAAACCTTCTGGGCGCGGTCTTTTTTGTCGTATCTGTATTTCTCTTTTACCTCCATGAGGGCACACACTTCCCCGTCCTCTGATACCAGTACAACTCTGCCGTCAGTGCCGATTTTGTCGGCATCCCCTTTACCGGCTGAGAGCGTGATGGGGATCGAAAACGGGAGACCGTCGGACAGTCTCATGCGGTCGGTGACGGAGTGATAATCATCCTCGCCTATGAATCCCTCCAAGGGGGAGAAACCCCCTATGGCGATCATCTCCAGATCGAAGCGATCCCTCACGGTAATAGGGATTCTTTGTAGATTCTCAGCTTCCTTGAGCAGTCTTTCACGATCGTCACCTTTGGCAACTCGATCTATAAGCTTTCCACCGTGGGGTCTGATAGGCATCTTATTCCTCCGAACAAGTTAAAGATTGAGGCGGATCTATCGGTATGGTCGGTGACCAAGTGATCTCACTTAAGTGAGTGTATAATTTCCCGAATAACCTGTCATCTGACTAACCTTCGACGACCGTGACATCGCAGGGCGCCGACTTCAGAAGCTTCTCCAGCGCCGATCCGAAGAAGAGCTTCCCCATCTGACCCTCCTTCGGTTTGGAGGTGACGATGAGTTCCACCTTCTCCTCTTCGGCCAACTTAACAGTCTCCTCGGCCCAGTCTCCCTCCTTGAGGAAAGAACGGATCTCGATTCCCTCCCCGGAAGCCATCCTCTTAACCTCTTCGATGTCGGTTTCAGCTCTCTTTCGGTATTCCTTCAGGATCACGTCGCGGTACTCTTCAGAGGGTTTGTCTCCCATAAATCCAATGTAGATCATCCAGGAAGAGACCGACTCCGGGAGGCGCTCATCGACCACATAGCATGAGATCAGCTCCGCCCCCTGTTCTCTGGCCAGTTCGAAGGCGGTCTCGACCGTCTTTGCAGAGAAGCCGGTGGTGGGCAACAGCAAAAGGATCTTCTTCATCTTGTGTGTTCCTCAGTTTCTACACAATTCTCAACAGAGGCCAATAGAATTTCGCGACTAATAGCACCAAGATCCATGAAAGGAGGTTAAGGATTATGCCACCCTTAATAGAATCAGTGATCGAGTAATAACCGGAGGAGAAGGCAATGGCGTTGGGCGGTGTGCCAATCGGCAAGGCAAAGGCCAGTCCCGCCGGGATGGTGATGGCGTATAGCATCACCACTGGAGAAAGTCCACTAATATCTACAAAACCGAAAGAGATGGGGAGAAGGATGGCAACCGCAGCGACGTTGGAAATCCCCTCTGTTAACAGCTTGCTCCCCAAAGATAGGGCGGCTATCAGGCTGAAGTCACTTCCCGAGAAGGGCGCCACCAGCCTCAACGCCAACCAATCGCTGGCCTTGGTGACGGAGAGTGCTACTCCAATGGCAATGGCCCCCCCATACATCAAGATAATTCCCCAGTTGACGTTATTCTCGACCTCCTTCCAGGTGACTGCGCGCACCAGGAACAGAGATGTCGCCGCCAGAATCGCTATGGTTGCCAGACCCAGCTGATTGCTCAAGAAAATCCAGCAGATAACTGCCATCCCGAAGACGATGCCGATCCTTTTTTCCTTCCTGGACATCGGACCCAGGCGCCGTATGTCCTCCTGCAGAATCCGGTGGGCCTCCTTGACGGAGGTGACGTCAATCGGGAAGAGGAGACGCAACACGACATAAACCAGAAGCAACATCACTATGACAAAGGGGACCGCCGCCACAATCCAGGCTGTGAAGCTGACGTTGATGTCGAAGGTATCTTTCAGCATGCCCACCGCCAGGGGGTTGCGGGCGCCGCCGAGAAAAGTAGCGACACCTCCGGTGACGGCGCCATACGCCATTGCCAGGAAAAGTGCCTTCCCGAAGTTGCTCCTTCTGGGTGTCAACCTCATTCCACCTGCTATCTCCAGAAGGATCGGCAGCATAAAAGCCGCCACTGCGTGGGCCGAGATTATAAACGGAAACAGCGCCGAAGTCAAGAGAACTCCCACCAGCAGGGTGGAGGGACTCCTGTCGAACCGGCTGATGAATAGCAGTGCCAGCCTCTTCGACAATCCCGAAGACATCATCGCCGCCGCGATCACAAACGCCCCCAGGATGAAAAAGACGGCGTTACTTCCGAGAAGGGAGAAAGCTTCAGAAGAGGGGAGAACACCCAAAATCGGCAAGAGGGCGAAAACCAAAAAGCCAGTGACCGGCAGAGGCAGAAACTGCGTGATCCACATGGTGATGCTGAAACAGAACACCGCCAGACAGTTTTGCCCCGGTCTTGACAAACCCCCCATGGTGGGCAGGGCCACCAGAATTATGGAGACCGCAACGCCACAGAGGAGGAAGGACCTTTTCACCAGCCTTTGCATAAGACTTTAACTGAAATACCCTAAGGCTTTCAGGCGCTTGCGGATGGCGTCAATCTCCTCTGCCGAGAGGGATTCTTTCCCGTGGTAGAGCTCGTGGGAGATTATGTCCCTCAAGACGTAAACCATGAAGTCGGTCACGGAGTCGAATCCGCTCCCGGCGATGATCTCCTTGAGATTGTTGTAAAGCGGCCGTGGAATCTTGATTGTGACTTTGGGGTCCTTGTTTCTGCTCTTTTCCATTGTCACCAGTACCTCATCAGCGTCATTTTCCTACCCTAATAGGAGTGCTATTATACTACGATTTGCCCAGATGTCAAGACAAATCTTTCCTCTATTATCGACAGTCAGAGCCCCGAATTGAACATCGACTCCTGACTGATCCTCGGCTATGAGTCTTTCTCCCTTGGCACCCCCGAGCCCGCCGCGCCGAGAGGACCTGAGGCCTCCCATCTCTGTTTTTCTTGACAAATTGCCATCAAAGATGTAACTAATCGCTACCGAGTTGCGTAACCATGATAAGGAGGTCTCGGAAGGAGGAAAGATATGGTTAGGAAATTGACAACCCCGGCACTCCTTTTCTTTGCCTTTCTTTTTCTGTTTTTCAGTGAGAGCCACGCCTTCAAGTCGTACTCCAGCCCGAACATTAAGCTGCCTCCCGATTCTGTCATCACCGAGGATGTCTACCTCACCGGCGACAAAATCAAAATGGACGCCACCGTCGACGGCGACCTGGTTGCCTTTTGTCGCTCTTTAGTCTTCAAAGGGCAGCTGAAGGGAGCGATGAACGTTTTCTCTCAACAAACCGTGGTCTTTGGGGAGATAGAAAAATCCCTGCGCTGTTTCTGCTATGAGGTCGATGTGAACTCACCGCTGGGGGGGGATCTCATTGCCTTTGGTTATAAGGTGAATTTGGGTCCGGAGGGGACGGTCAAGAATGACGCCCTGATATTCTGCAATCAAGCTATACTGGATGGCAATATCGAGGGAGACCTGACCGTTGGGTGTGAGAAAGTGACCATTGGCGGCACTATTGACGGGGACGTCGATCTCGAGGCCGACAGGATCTATCTGCTCCCCACTGCGTTGATCAAGGGGAATCTGACCTACAAAAGCCCTCAGCCTGCCAAGATAGAGTCCGGAGCTACGATTTTAGGGGTAACCGACTGGAAAGAGGTGGAGGAGAAAGACGAAAAGGAGGGCAAGAACCTCTTCGCAATTCTGCCGGGATTGCCCACTAATCTGATAGTCTTCCAGATTGTCATGGGAGGTCTCTCACTTTTGACGGGGCTAGTCTACTCTGGGATCTTCTCCGCTGTGGGAATCGGGATGTTCATCCCGATATTGCTGATAATCGCCATTATGATTGCCGCTTTGGTGGCGGTAACGCTTTCTCGTCAATTCACGGAGACCGTCAGGAATAAAGCTTATTGTCAGAGTCTGAAAAGTCTGAGTTTGGGACTGTTAGCTCTTGTCATCGTTCCCATGGTACTCCTCATCCTCCTGGTGACGTTTTTGGGGTTGCCTTTGGGCATACTCGTGCTGTTATGCTTCGTCTTATCGGCTCTCTTAGGTTGGATTTTCTCTGCTTACCTCTTCGGTGAACGCATATTGAGGTTCATCTCCGCGGGGAAGACCCCCTCCCGTGCAGTTTCGACTCTTCTTGGAGTTCTGCTGCTTCTGCTTTTGGGATTGATTCCCTATTTCGTGGGATTCTTGATTACGCTGATCGCTTTGATCTGGGGATTGGGAGCAGTCCTGCTAGCAGGTTACGGTTTATTGCGTCCCATCGAAAAGGCTGCGGAGCCGGCAGTGACTCCAGCATAGTTTCCTCCGAGCGAATTCTTCATTTTTCTCTTGACAGAGTCGCGCTCTATTCCTATCTTATAAATGAATAAGAGGGGATAGATCGTGGGGCTATTTCGTTTTCATAAAAGCAGAGGTTTGACCCCCCCCCTGCAACACATCAAGTCAGTCTAAACCACTAGCCGGGGGATCTGAGTTATATCTCATCTTCTTTGCCAGGGGGCCGCCGGGCTTTGTTTTTCAGGTCGGTTTTTCTATTCTTGGGGGGAACGGATTTTAATTGAGTTTTTGGGGAGAAAAAGATGAAGGCAAAAGGATTTCTAATCTTAGCAGTGGCGTGTTTCGTGCTGGTCGCTCTGGCTGTATTGAAGGAAGACGCCAGATCAGACGATCCAGCTCCCAACCCCGCCCTCTACGGAATAACCTATGTCGAAAACGTGGCTACAAACTGGGTGCTGGTAAAGTATACCATACAGCACGGGGATTACGACCAGTGTTACTCCGGATACGGCCAGCAGGATGGTGAGTACTTGGTTGGGAGGTCTTCTGACTGGGGAAGTTGGTGTCTCTGGGCTACTTACACCCGAAACGATTCTTCTTTCGTGGGCTGTGCTGATGGTTACCGAGAGCAGTATAGCGGCTCACCGGATGAGGTGGATCTCTACCTTGTCTATACTACCCACCCTTACTGTGCCTGCTGGCCACAAGAGGGGGAAGGTTAGGGGGGAGGTTGATGAGGGTGCGGGGACTTGCTCCCCGCACCCGTTCAGAATTAAAACAGGGAGTCTTTGATATGTTTAGACTGGTTGCACTCTTAGCTCCTGCGGTTGCATTCTGGGCCGTATTGTGCTCAGCCCAGCCTCCCGAGATGATGCCCGGCTGGCCGAAAGACTTCCGAGCGGATGTGACTTTTGCCAATCCGGCCGGTGGTCTCCCGATTATAGACCTTGAGGGTGACGGGGACCTCGAGCTGGTATTTCCCTCTCTGGATACAATTTATATCTATCAACACGACGGTACCCCTTTTGCCAACTGGCCTCAAGCAAGCGACCCCGGGTATATAGCTATGAAGCAATTAGCCGTTGGTGATATAGATGGTGACGGAGAATACGATATTGTCGCTGAGTGTGACAAGGTCAGAACAGGGAAGCTTTTCGCCTGGTCTTTGGATGGTGAGTTGAAGCCCAACTATCCCATAGACACTGATTTTCTGCAGCAGTGGCCCTGCCTGTATGATCTTGACGGGGACGGAGCAGATGAAATAATCATGGCTTTTGACGACAGTTCGCTGATATACGTCTGGCGAGGGGATGGCAGTTATTATCCCGGCTGGCCCAAATACGGCATTGAATCGGCCATGGAGCCTGCAGTTGGAGACATAGATGGTGATGACGATCCGGAAATCATCTTCCTTGACCACGATGGTTACGTGCATGCCTGGCATGATAATGGGGAACCGGTAGAGGGATATCCGATAGATTTGACTTCTGACCACTGGTGTTTTACGCTGCCTCCCTCTCTCTATGATTTCAATGGTAATGATACTTTAGATATTTTGCTAAGCCAATTCATATATCCTTTTCCTTATCACGACACCCGGATACACGTGCTCAACAGCAGCGGTGAGCATTACTCGGGCTGGCCCCGGGACTTCCCGGGCTATGCGTACTGCACTCCGACCGCAGGGGATTTCAGCACGGAAACTCCTTTTCTGGAAGTGGCTTTTGGCACCAAGATAGACGGTTTATATTTTCTCCTGGATTCCGAGGGGTTCGTCATGCCTGGCTGGCCCAATCAGGCTCCCTGGGGCGGTAGCACCTGGGATTCTCCAGTAATAGGGGATATAGACGGAGACGAGGGGTTGGAGGTAGTTTTTGATTGTTCTTCAGCCAGCGATTACCTTGGTTATGTCTGGGCCTTCAATGCGGATGGCTCTTCGGTGGATCATTTCCCATTGCGAGTGAGGGGCACTACTCTCGGAGCAGTGCCGGCCGTTGGAGATGTCGACAATGACGGCCTTTTAGAGATGGCAGTGATGTCGCATTACAATGTAGGTGGGGACCGCAGATACAACCGTGTGGCGATATACAAGCTGCACACCCCCTACAATCCTGATTTGATGATCTGGCCTATGTCAGCGCACGACCCCCAGCGCACCAACAACGCCACCTTCCGAAGACCCACCTGGGTGGATGACTTCCGCTCACAGTTGACCCCGGATAGATTCACCCTGGACCAGAATTATCC
>JBHIBM010000029.1:0-11745 GCA_046759085.1 Candidatus Zixiibacteriota bacterium | reverse complement strand
GGAAAACCCCTGAGACTAAGGCTGAGGAGCTAATCCCCCTTCGAGAGGAGAGACGGCTGCGAAACGAACTGAAGCTGGCAATCGAAGATGAGAACTTCGAGTCGGCCGCCAAAATCAGGGACCATATAAAGGAACTGCTTGAGGGAAGGTGAATCCCGGATGTTCGAACAGATGCTGAAATCCGAAAGCGTGTGGCTCTCCGGGGAGGGGCCGGAACACAGTGTGGTCTTGAGCTCCCGGGTGAGGTTGGCTCGCAATGTTAAGGGGTTCGCTTACCCTCCCAACTCCAAGAGCGAGAGCAAGAGGGAAATTCTGGAGATAGTCAAAGCCGCCATCGAGAAGAGCAAGAGCCTCAAGGAGGGCGAGTTCTATTTCGCCAAGCCGATCGACGAGCTGGATCGCTCCTTTTTGATCGAGCGGCATCTGGTCTCCCCGGAGTTTTTGGGCGACAAAGCCAACCAGGGGATTTTCATCGGCGACGGGGAGAATATCTCCATAATGATCAACGAGGAGGACCATCTCCGAATTCAGTCGATTCAATCGGGACTCTCGGTGGAGTCCGCCTGTGAGCTGGCGGAGAGGGTTGACGAGGACTTGGGAAGGGTCTTGGAGTTTGACTTCGATCGGGAGTTCGGTTATCTGACCTCTTGCCCCACCAACGTCGGCACCGGGATGCGGGCCTCGGTCCTGATTCACCTGCCAGGTTTAGCATTGACCCGGGAGATGGACAACCTCATCTCGAGTATTACGAAATTTGGGCTGGCGGTTCGGGGTTTCTATGGAGAGGGCTCCGACGTTTTAGGGAACCTCTTCCAGGTCTCCAACCAGACCACCCTGGGCCGTTCCGAGGACGACATCATCGACAGCCTCCTCCGGGTCACCAGACAGATGATCGAATACGAGGGGAAGGCCCGCGAGACTCTGCTGGCGGATGCCAAAGACCAGATAGAGGACAAGATCTGGCGCGCTTACGGGATTTTGAAGTACGCCCGGGCTTTGACCTCCGCGGAGGTGATGAACTTACTCTCGGCGGTCCGGCTGGGAATCGGGATGGGAATGATCAAGGAGCTGCCCGTCGCCTCCGTAAACAGCATGCTGCTTCTGACGCAGCCGGCGCACCTCCAGAAATACCTCCAGAGGAGGATGACCTCAAGCCAGAGGGACGAGGCTCGGGCAGAGTTGGTCAGGAAGATGTTTCAAAACGGTTCCGAAACCTTCTCACAGGAGAAAGCGTTATAAATAGAACGGGCGGAGACGAGGTAAGAAAGCGGGAGACTTAGATGAACGAGATGTTCACCGAAAGGGCTCGGCGGGGCATTGAGCTGGCACGCGAGGAGGCCGCCAGGCTCAGACACGATTACATCGGCACCGAGCATCTCCTCTTGGGGCTCTTGCGCTTGGGCGAGGGGAGGGCCGTTGACATACTGACCAACATCGGAGTGGATTTGGGGGAACTCCGGCAGTCGATCGAAGATGTGGTTCAACCCGCCGGCGGCACCATGACCCTGGGGCAGTTGCCGCTCACCGCCAGAGCTAAGAAAACCTTAGAGATCTCCGGGAACGAAGCTCGGGCCTTACGCTCCAAGGACATAGATACCGAACATATCCTTTTGGCGCTTCTCAAGGACGAAGAGGGCGTGGCCGCCCAGGTGCTGGCGATGTACGATCTCGACTACAAGGAAGTTTACGAGGAGCTGCGGAATATCTTAAGCGGCAGAAGCTCCAGCTATTCCCGCAAAAGAAAGAAGACCAAAACACCGGCCCTAGATCATTTCGGGAGAGATCTGACCGAGCTGGCCCAGCGGGGAAGCTTGGATCCCATCATCGGCAGGGAAAACGAGATCGAGAGGGTCTCCCAAATTCTCTCCCGGCGCAAGAAAAACAATCCGGTCCTAATCGGCGAGCCGGGGGTGGGGAAGACCGCCATTGTGGAGGGCTTAGCACAGAAAATTGTTGAGGGGAAAGTTCCCCAAACCCTTGAGAACAGAAGGGTGGTCACCCTTGATATGGCCTCCATCGTGGCCGGAACCAAATACCGCGGCCAGTTCGAGGAGCGACTCAAGGCGGTGATAAACGAAATCATGAACTCCCAGGACGTGATAATCTTCATCGACGAGCTTCACACCATCGTGGGCGCCGGAGGTGCGGAGGGGTCGCTGGACGCCTCCAACATCTTCAAGCCGGCCTTGTCTCGAGGGGAGCTGCAGTGCATCGGAGCCACCACCCTGAATGAGTATCGCAAGTACATCGAGAAGGACGGAGCCTTAGAGCGCAGATTCCAGACCGTGATGGTGGACCCCCCCTCCAGCGAGGACACCCTCGCCATCCTGAAGGGATTGAAGTCTCGCTACGAGGAACATCACAAGGTGATAATAGCCGAGGAGGCCATCGACACCGCCGTGAGGCTCTCCGACCGTTACATCTCCGGGAAGTTTCAGCCCGATAAGGCCATTGACGTCATCGACGAGACCGGGAGTCGGGCCCACCTTGCAGCTTACACCAAGCCGGAGGATTTCAGCGAGATCGAGGCCGAAATCGCCGAGATCGGCAAGCACAAAGACCAGGCGGTGAAAAACCAGGAGTTCGAGAAGGCCGCTCAGTTGCGAGACGAGTTGAAGTTCAAGAGGACCGAGCTGGAGCAGAAGAGGAGGCAGTGGGAGGAAAAAAGGGACAAGGTGCGAGTCGAGATCGGGTCCGAGGAGATCGCCAGCGTGATCTCGAAGATGACCGGCATTCCCCTCTTCAAGCTGGAGGAGGCCGAATCCAAAAAACTCCTGCGAATGGAGGAAGAGCTGAACAAGAGGGTGGTCGGTCAGGCGGAGGCGATTGCCGCCATCTCCAAGGCGATCCGCAGAACCCGCGCCGGCCTGAAAGACCCCAGCCGACCCATCGGCTCCTTCATCTTCCTGGGGCCCACCGGAGTTGGAAAGACCGAACTCGGCAAGGCCTTGGCCGCCTTTTTGTTCGAGGACGAAGACAGCCTGGCGAGAATCGATATGTCCGAGTATATGGAGAAATTCTCGGTCTCCCGTCTGATTGGGGCTCCCCCCGGATATGTCGGCTACGAGGAGGGCGGCCAGCTCACTGAGAAGGTTCGCCGCAAGCCCTACTCTGTGGTTCTGTTGGACGAGATCGAGAAGGCCCATCCGGAGGTCTTCAATATCCTGTTGCAGATGCTGGACGAGGGGCAGTTGACCGACAGCTTCGGGCGGCGGGTAGACTTCAGAAACACCGTGGTGATTATGACCTCCAATATGGGAACCAGAGAGATCGGGGGCATCAAGGGGATGGGCTTCGTCAAGCAGAGCCAGGAGACAACCTACGACCAGATGAAATCCAAGATCATGGAGGTGTTGAAGAAGACCTTCAACCCGGAACTTTTGAATCGCATCGATGAGACCATCATCTTCAGGCCCCTGGGAAAAGAGGAGGTCAAGCTGATCATCGACATTCTGCTGGAGGATATCGTCAAGCGACTCAAGGATAAACAGATCACCTTCAGCCTGACCGAATCTGCCAGGGAGTTCCTCTCGGAGAAAGGTTACGACCCCAACTTCGGAGCCAGACCCTTAAAGAGAGCCCTGCAAAGGTATCTGGAGGATCCCCTGGCGGAGGAGATCCTAAAAGGTGAGATCCCCAGCAACTGCCACGTAATCGTCGAAAAGGCGGAGGCAGAAGACAGGCTCTCTTTTGAGGCCGATACAAACGGGGAGAAGCTGACCGAGGAAAGACAGAGATCCATGGCATAGGCAGCAACTCCGGTTAGAAACCTCGAAGGAAGACTTTTCGCTTGACAGCCCCGAGGGGCATTTCTATTTTGGTGCAATTGTGAAACTGTTCACAAACGGAACTTCACAGCATGCTTATGTATAGAAGCAAAAGGATTTCGGATTCAACCATCCATCGTCTCTCTCTCTACTACCGCAGCCTCTCGGAGCTGGAGAAGAGTGGACACCAGACGGTCTGCTCCAAGGAGCTGGGGAAAAGGGAGAAGCTGACTCCGGCACAGGTCCGGAAAGACCTCTCCTTTTTCGGAAGCTTCGGCACCCGGGGACTGGGTTATCCGGTGAGGGAGCTCAAGAACAAGATCGCTCAAATCTTGGGGATAAATCGCGCCTGGAATGTCGCCATTGTTGGCGTGGGGAATATCGGCTCCGCCCTCATCGCTTACAAGGAGTTTCAAAAACAGGGTTTTCACATAAAGCTGGCCTTCGACAATGACCAGAGGAAGATCGGCTCTCGCCATAAGGGGATTGTCATCTCCGACGTCAAGGACCTTAAACCCCTTCTGCGAGAGGACGGTATTCAGATGGTCATCGTGGCGGTTCCGGCTCGCTGTGCCCAGGCGGTGGTCGACGAGGTGGTTGAAGCCGGGGTAAAGGCGATTCTGAGCTTCGCCCCCACAAATCTGAAAGTTCCGGAGGAGGTCTTCCTCCGCACCGAGAACATGGCCATCGAACTGGAGCATCTCTCCTTTCATTTGGCGAAAACCTACTACCGCCGTCCTGCTCGTCCTTAAACGTTGACAGATCACTTGTGTAATCATTTCTTGAGGGGAGTCTTTCCTTTATCTGCGGGAGAGGAATATGATCCAGTTATGGAAATATGAGAACTGTCTGGTGTGTGGGGACAAAAACGAAATCGGAATGAACCTCCCTTTCACCTACGATGGGGAGGTGGCCGCCACCGAATACACCGCCGAGTCCCGCTTCGAGGGTTACAAGGAGGTTTTGCACGGCGGCATTTTGACCGCCCTTTTGGACGAGGTCATGGCCAAAGCGATCTTCGGGAAAAAGATCCTGGTGGCCACCGTGGAGATAAAGGTGAAGTTCAAAAAACCGGTTAAGACCGGACAGAAGATCAGGCTGGAGGGGAGATACACCGGACAGAGGGGAAGTCTGCTCTTTGCAAGCTCCAGAGCTTTACTCCCCGACGGCAATTTGGCCGCCGAAGCGGAAGGGAAGTTTCTTAGATTGGAGGCTGAAAAGAGGCAGGAGTGGTTGGCAGGATTGAAACTGTGAACTCCGTTTCTTCAATCCACTTATCCTCTATCGTCATAATTGTCCCGTGAAAACATAGCGGAAGCCTTCAGGTTTCCAAATTCGAAGAGTGCAACTTTTGAATGCAACTGAATTGTATTACTCTCAACTGCAATCTTCAGAAGGGGAATATGGACCTCGATCTCTGCAGAACTGTCATATCAAAGTCCTTCCCGGAAATAACCATTGAGCGCATCCAATCGCTGGATGAAGCTCTGGACGATAGCTCCGAAGGGTGGGACACTTGCGCCTGTGTCGTCAACGGAGAGTTCGTCTTTCTATTTCCCAGATATCAACACGGTGCGGATTCCTTGAAACTGCAGGCGAAGCTTCTGCCGCATTTACGAAATGTCATATCAATTCCAATCCCCGAGTTTGATTTCGTCTCCCCGGGCTGTCAGGAATTCCAGGAGATATTCGTCGGCCACAGGATGATAAAGGGGGCTCCTCTGACTGAGAATCTCTTCAGACAGGTCTGCACAGGAGAGGTGGCTCAGAGATTAGGCCTCCAGCTGGCGGGGTTCCTGTCGGAGCTGCACAAGTTCCCGGTTGAAAGGGCGAAAGAATTGGCAGTGCCCTCAGTCCCGGATAAAGAGAGGTGGACAGACTTCTACAAGGAGATCGTCAAGAGAGCCTTCCCCCTACTGGATGGATCTGAACAACAATGGACTACCGCTCTGTTTGAGAGCTTCCTAAGCTGTGAAGAGAACTTCCAGTTTCAGCCGGTTTTACTTGACGGGGACCTGAGCCCGGAGCACATTCTATTCGACCGAGGGAGGAAACGCATCAGCGGAATTATCGACTTCGGCGATGCCAGGGTTGGCGACCCCACCTACGATTTCCAGCTCGATTACGGAGATGACTTTCTCCTGGAGGTCATGAGTAATTATCAAGGTCAAATTGACGATACTTTTTTCAGGAGATTGGAATTCTACAACCGCCCATGGCCATTCCACGAAATCCTTTACGGACTATATTGCGATAAATCAGAACATATCCACGAGGGAATGGAAAGCTTGAGGCAGGTTATGGCAACAGAAAAGGCGAAGGCTGGCAGTTGAAAAAAAACACTCAAAAAGAGTTGCTTTCCAGAAGAGTCTAATTATATTATGCTCGTGAAAACTGAAAGTCCAATCCTATCCGTGAGGTCGCGTTTCCTTATAATCCCGTGAAGAAACAAGCATATTAGTTATCCGGGCCAGACCTGAAATTCGCCCGGGTCTCCCGACGCCTTTCTCTTCGGTCCCCTCCTAAAGTGCGAGGAACAGTCGTTGAGGGGTGGCATAAGGTGGGCGAAAACCATTGTCAGGAGCGTAGAAGGAATGAAAACCAGCAAGCTCTATGTCGGAAACCTCAACTACCAGACCGACGAGGAACAACTGCGCGAGGTCTTCTCCCAACATGGAACCGTCAGTTCCATTAACATCATCGAGGGGAGAGGCTTCGCGTTTGTGGAGATGGAAACCGTGGAGGCCGCTGAAAAAGCCAAGGAAGCCTTAGACGGCAGCCAGCTCGACGACCGCAGCATCCGAGTCGATGAGGCCAGGCCGAAAAGAGGGGGCGACAGAGGGGGCGACAGAGGTTTCAGTCAGAAGCGTTATAGCAGGTGGTAACCGTTAGAGCCCTCCTGTCAGGCTGAGGCCCCGGGGGGCTCACCGACCTGACTGAGCTCTGGCGAAAGCCACATAAGCAGAAGGGGTTGATTTTGAGGACCATTTTCGGTAATCTCTCTGGATACGGTAGTGGATAAGAGGGCAGTCAGGAACCCGCAGAACTTCATCAAGCGACGAATTACTTTCACGCCCGAGAGGCCCTTCACCGTGCTAATCAGCATAACTTGAACCGCGATGCCCAGATTCATCAAGAAAACATCGAAGAAAATGGGCCTTCCCCCGGGAGCTTTAGTTCATATCGGGGAGAAGAGGCTCAAGGAGACGAGAATCTCAATCATCGACTACGACCAAGCCCAATTTCAGGAAAGGGAATTAGAAAGGATTGAAGAGCGTTTTGCCCTTAAAGATAAACCGACCGTTACCTGGATAAACATAGAGGGCATACACGAGCTTCAGGTTATAAAGGAAATCGGAAGGCATTTCAACATCCATCCTCTGGTTCTGGAAGACATTCTGAATACCGGGCATCGTCCGAAAGTGGAGGATTTTGGGGATTATATCTTCATCATTTTGAAAATGCTCCATTGTGACGAAAAGGATAATGAGATAGAGGCGGAGCAGCTGAGCATAGTTCTGGGATCGAATTTCGTCATTTCCTTCCGGGAGAGCGGAGGGGATGTTTTCGATCCCGTCCGAGGAAGAGTCAGAGATGCAAAAGGTCGCCTCAGAAAGACCGGCGCTGATTACCTCGCCTATTCTATCGTGGACGCAGTTGTCGACAGCTATTTCATGATCTTAGAGAAACTTGGAGAAGACATAGACAGTCTGGAAGAAGAATCGGTGACGGAACCCACCCAGGAGACTCTGCGGCGGATCCACGCTCTGAAAAGAGAGATGGTGTTCTTGCGGAAGTCGGTCTGGCCCTTGAGGGAGGTGATCAGCACTCTGGAGAGAGGGGATTCATCGCTCATCCACGAATCCACCGGCGTCTATCTCAGAGACGTATACGATCACACAATTCAGGTGATGGACACTGTAGAGTCGTTCAGGGATATGCTCTCGGGAATGCACGATACCTATCTTTCAAATGTCAGCAACAGAATGAACGCGGTAATGAAGGTTCTGACCATCATCGCCACGATATTCATCCCCCTCACCTTCGTTGCCGGCATCTACGGAATGAACTTCAAGTTCATGCCGGAGTTGGAGTGGCGCTGGGGCTACTCACTGGTCTTGGCTGTTATGGCTGTCATTGCGGTTTCCATGGTGATCTATTTCAGAAGAAGGAAATGGCTGTAGACCTGGAGTCGGATTCAGGCAGGAGAGGCTCGATGAAAGCCAAACATATCATCATTCTCATCATAGTTGCTCTGTTCTTGATAATCCTCTTTCAGAATACGCAGGAGGTGACACTGCGCCTGTTCTTCTGGCAGCAAGGTATGTCGCTTATCATCCTCCTGGCTGTCTTGTTATTCCTGGGCTTCATCATTGGATACGTCGTCGCTAAAATCACCGGCAGGAGGCAAAGAAGTGAGTAAAGAGGCACGAACGATCCTGGATATGATAGTCGCACTGCTCCGTCTCTGTTCCGGAAGCTGTCGAACGAATCTCAAACTCAGATGACCAAGCAAACCAGCGTGAACTCTCTCGCTGATTTCACAACCTGACTGGATAACGATGTATACTTTAACCATTGTGACTCCGGAAAAAGTGATTTTCGAGGACGAGGTCGTCTCCATCGTCGCTCCCGGCAGCGAGGGGTATCTGGGAATATTGACTGACCATGCGCCTCTGATCACCGCTCTGGTCCCCGGCAAGCTCACCGTCAAGGACAAGGGGGGGAAAGAGTCGGTCTTCTCTCTCTCCGGAGGCTTTCTGGAAGTCTCCGACAATGTCGCCACCGTTTTGGCGGATGCGGTCGAGCCTAAGGAGAAGATCGATGTTGAGCGCGCCCGGCAGGCTTTAGAGAGAGCCAAAGAGAGGCTGCAGACGAAAAGCCAGGAGATCGACGTTGCCCGAGCTCAGGCCGCCCTGTCAAGGGCCCTGAATCGCATCAAGGTCTACGAGGAATCCAGCCCATGAGATCACCTGGCGGAGAGCTCAAAGCAGGCCTCCCGCCCGTTCTCACTTTCTCGCACGGTCCTCATTCTCTGAGTACACTCCTAAACGTCGACAAAAAATCTCCTCTTCTGAAAGGATCTTCCCCAAAAATCTGTATAGAGGTCGTCTAGTGTGAAGTATAGCAGGGGATTTTTTTGCAGGAGGAATGGCATCCGCGGGCAAGAACGGGGAATTTCTGGTTGATTTTCCTACTGATTGTCCTTTCCTTTCTTCCAGGGTAGTATAGAAAATCTCAGATGAATCGAAAGCGCACAATCTTTCTGGCTTATCCTGAATTCGACAAGAGCTATTCAAGCAGTTCGCTGCTTGAGCTCCCGCTTCCCGTAGTTCATGTGGCTGAGCCACTTGTACAGTTGGGATATGACGTGCGGATAATCGACGGCAGAGTTGAATCGAGCCTCGAAAAAGCATTGGACAACGTCAGAGACCCCATCTGTGCCGGGATAAGCTGCTTTTTCGGACAAGTCCGAGATGGATTGAGGATCTGGGAGGGCATAAAAGAGAAATTTCCCCGTCTTCCTGTCGTCTGGGGGGGATGGTTGCCGACTACTTTGCATCGTGAGCTTATACAGGACAAGCATATAGACATAATTGTGAGAGGTGAAGGAGAGGTAACCTTCACAAGGCTTGTGGAAAGAATGGCCGAAGGCGAGAATGACTTCGCTAACATAAATGGCCTGACATATTCCAGTAATGGTAAGACAGTCATTGCGGACGATGCGACCCCTTGCTCCACATATCCGACTGGTCATCTTCCATATCATCTCGTTGACAAAGAGCGATATGAGTGGGTCTTGGGTCGCGCCTCCCACGTAAGTAGTAGGGGGTGCCCCTACAAGTGCGGTTTTTGCTGCATGGTGGGATTTTACAAGGGACGTTGGGTAGGGAAGAGTGCCGAAGAATTGGTCAATGACTTGATCTGGCTTTCGGATGAGTACTGCGTAAGAACAGTCAATTTCCAAGACGATGCCTTCTTCGTGAGTCGTAGACGGGTTATGGAGTTTGCAGAGCGGTTGATTGAATCGTCCATAGAGATCAATTGGCGCGCAAAAGGCGCTGTGAAAAACCTTCTTAAATTGGAAGAAGAAGACTACTCCCGTTTGAGTCAATCTGGTTGTCTGCAGATTGACATCGGAGTTGAGTCCGGATCGGAAGCAGCCCTCTCGATGTTGGGAAAGCACCACCGGAATTCGGATCTGTTTAGGGTTGCTTCTCGAATGTTTAAGAACAGGATAAAGCTGTGCGCCTTCGTTATGGTTGACTTCCCTGGAGAGAAACGTGAGGACTACCTGAAAACAGCGGAAGTTCTCAGGGATCTAAGAGGACTGACTAGAAGACGGGATGATCTCTGGGTCGCTTTATTTATGTATAATCCTTGCGCCCATACTAAACTGCACCTACAAGAACTCGAAAACGGCAGCTCAATTGAGTTCTATACCACCCTAGACGAAATGGCAACAGTACCGGAAAATGATTGTTGGATCAATATACCGTGGGCTCCCTCTGGGGGGTTCATGAAACGTTACCGGGACAGAGAACAGGGCCATATTCGGGCTTTCTACCTCTGGCTTTCCTTCGCCCACCCAAAAGTGTATGCTCCTTGGGACCGCTCTCTGAGGCACCTCCTCTTCAAGATTCTGAAGCTCATTTCAGATTGTCGACTCAAACTTGGCGTCCTTCGATTTCCTGTTGAATGGCAACTTTACAGTAAAATCAAATACAAGATGCGAACTGCTCAACCCGAGCGACACCGGCCCTCTACGGCCGCCCCACCACACACTACCCCGACGCCAACCTAAATATAGGCCCACCTGAAAGATTTCAGGGAAAGTTCTCCCTATTTTAATCCTTGAAATCACTGATGAGGGTGTTATATTAGTTATTTGCCTGAGATTCAGCTCCGTGGTCAACTATGACTTAAGAGAACCCCTGTCTTCACTCTGATATGAGCAGGTCGGCTGACAATATCTACATAAAGGGCGCCAGAGAGCACAATCTCAAGAATATCGACGTCAGCATCCCCAGGAACAAGCTCGTCGTGATAACCGGCCTTTCCGGGAGCGGCAAGTCTTCTTTGGCCTTCGACACTCTCTATGCCGAGGGCCAGAGGCGATACGTCGAATCCCTCTCTGCTTACGCCCGCCAGTTTCTCGGTCTGATGGAGAAGCCCGACGTCGATTTCATCGAGGGGCTCTCCCCGGCCATCTCCATCGAACAGCGGGCCGCCGCCAAGAATCCCCGTTCCACCGTGGGGACCGTCACCGAGATTTACGACTACCTCCGCCTGCTTTTTGCCCGGGTGGGAGAGCCGCACTGTTGGAAGTGTGGACGTCCCATCTCCCAGCAGACCGTGGAGCAGATCGTCGACAGCGTTCTGGAGGCAAGATCCGGAGCCAGGATGCAGATTTTGGCTCCTCTTGTCAGGGGTCGCAAGGGGGAGTATAAGGAGCTCTTCGAGCAGGTCAGAAGCGAAGGTTTCGTCCGCGTCCGCGTCGACGGAAACGTGCTGGAGTTGGACCGCCCCATAAATCTGGACAAGAAGAAAAAGCACAATATCGAGGTTGTGGTCGACCGCCTTATCAACAAACCAAAAGTGAAGACCCGGCTTGCAGATTCACTGGAGATTGCCTTGAAACTTGGCTCCGGGCAGGTTCTGGTCGATGTTGCCGGCCAAAGGGAGATGCTTTTCTCGGAGCACTATGCCTGTCAGCACTGTGGCATAAGCTACGAGGAGCCGGAGCCGAGGCTCTTCTCCTTCAACTCCCCCTTCGGAGCCTGCCCCACCTGCGATGGCTTGGGAACGAAGATGGAGGTCCACCCCGATTTGGTCATCCCGGACAAGGACAAGTCCATAAACCGCGGGGCCATTGCCTCCTGGGGAATACCCCGGGGAGGCTGGTTCGACCAGATACTTCAATCTCTGGCAGCGCACTACAATTTCTCCCTGAACATTCCGTGGAGGAAACTCTCCG
>JBHIBM010000028.1:0-11779 GCA_046759085.1 Candidatus Zixiibacteriota bacterium | reverse complement strand
GGTTGTTAGCTTGGAAAAAATCTCGACCCCGCGGTGGGGTCAGCCTCCTGTTTCGGCTTTATGTTCTTATACTCAGACGGACACAAATCTCCTCTTTAAACCGAGGCCGGTAAGATGCAGAAAGAATCTCCAAACGCCGAAAGCTCAGGTAATGTCGCGGAATTCGAACCATACATAAAAGCTTCTCAGTCGATTCCCGAAACCACCAAGCGGGCGATAATCTTAGGGGCGATTATCTCGGTCGTCTTCGGAGTGGCCAACGCCTATCTGGGATTGAAAGTGGGGATGACGATCTCCGCCTCCATTCCGGCCGCGGTCATCTCCATGGCGATCTTGCGAGGGGTGATGAAGAGAGGAACGGTGCTGGAGAACAACATCGTCCAGACCATCGGCTCCACCGGGGAATCGCTGGCGGCTGGAATCATCTTCACCATCCCGGCCTTTTTCATCTGGAATAAGACCATCGAGGGATTCTTTCATCCAATCTCCCAGTGGCAGATCATAGGTCTGTCCCTTCTTGGTGGGACTCTGGGAATTCTCTTAATGATTCCGCTGAGGAAATACCTGGTGGAGAGGGAGCACGGGAAGTTGCGATTCCCGGAGGGGACCGCCTGCGCTGAAATCATCGTTGCCGGCGATGAGGGGGGTGGCAAGGCCAGGATGGTCTTCACCGGCATCGGCCTGGGAGCCGCTTACAAGTTCCTCATGAACGCTCTCAGGATGTGGACTGAGGGCCCCCATCAGAATCTTTACTGGCAGGATGAGTCCGGCAAGATCTTAGGATACCGGGGGGGACATCTCGGAATTGACGCCACCCCGGCACTCCTGGGAGTTGGGTACATCATCGGTCCCAAGATCGCAAGCCTGATGTTCGGAGGTGCAGTCCTGGGTTATCTGGGGATTTCGCCCTTACTATCGTATATCGGTTCCTTCATCCCGGAGGCGATAATTCCTCCCGCGGACATGCCTCTTTCACAGTTAGACCCCGGTCAGCTGCGGAATTTCTACATAAAATATCTGGGGGTGGGCGCGGTTGCCCTGGGCGGCTTTGTGAGCCTCGCAAAATCTGTTCCGGTTATTTTTCACTCCTTCGCCGTGGGGGCGCGTCAGATTCTCGGCAAAAGAGAAGGGAGAGGGGAGATCGCCCGCACTGACCGCGACCTCCCGATGTCAACGGTTCTAATCGGGTCACTGGTTGTAGTGTTCTTAATCTGGATTTTTCCGGGAACGGAACTTCATTTCCTAGGAGCGCTTCTGTCGGTGATCTTCGGGTTTTTCTTCGTGGTGGTCGCCGCCAGAATTGTGGGAATTGTCGGCAGCTCCTCCTCGCCGGTCTCAGGGATGACTATCGCAACTCTCTTGGTGACCTGCCTGATCCTCATAGCCTTCGGGGCCCGCGGCACCTCCGGAATGATAACCGCAATGTCAGTGGGAACGGTGGTCTGCATCGCGGTCTGCCTCTCTGGCGACATCGCCCAGGATCTAAAGACCGGCTATCTCCTGGGGGCCACCCCCAGACAGCAGCAGTTGACGGAGTTCATCGGCCTTCTGTTTCCGGCGCTGGTTATGGGCGCAACTATCTTTCTGCTCGACAGCGCCTTTGGCTTCGTTCAGGATGCCACCCACCCGGAACCGCTGCAGGCACCTCAGGCGAATGTGATGGCCACGGTGGTCCGGGGGGTGATGACCGGTGACCTCCCCTGGATAACCATCATCGTCGGGATAATGCTCGCAGCCGCAATCGAGCTGGTGGGAATCTCCTCCTTGCCTTTTGCAATCGGACTGTATCTGCCTCTCAGTTTGTCGACCCCGATTATGGCAGGTGGTATCATCTCGGCTCTGGTCAGGAAGACCTCCTCCGGTACAGTCCACAAGAAAAGGGAGGAGAAAGGGATACTGTTCGGCTCCGGTCTTGTGGCCGGCGATGCTTTAGTCGGAGTTTTAGTCGCGGGGGTGATAGCGGGCTCAACCAGCTATCGGGCATTCTATGAATCTCACGAGGCTTTGCCACTGGTGGGCACTTTCGGGCCCTGGCTCTCCTTGATCGCCTTTGCCGGCTTGTGTCTCTTCTTCTGGAGGATGACCAAGGCCGATAAGAAATAGTCGCCCAGTGTTCAACCCCACACCAAAGCGGGGACCAGTTCCTGGCTTTACGAGTGAAGGTGAAACCTCCTGCTGTAGAGGGCGGAATTCATCCGCCCCAACAATCGGGGACAGACAAGACGATAGATACCCTGTCCAAATCCGCCAGGATAGCAGTTAAGAATTGTGCCCTGGTCAAAGAGGGTGAGAAGGTCACACTGCTGGGGTGGGGGTTGCACCCCCGCCCCCATTCATCTCGAAGTTGAAGGATCAACAACAAGTGAACGCTCTCCTAAGGTCTGCTAAAACGGCCGTAAGGAACTGTGCTCTCGTGAAAAAAGGTGAGAAGGTTCTGGTTATCGTCGATGCTCCCAAAAGGGAAATCGGCTATGCCCTCTTCGAGGCCGCAAAGGAGATCACATCCGAGGCGGTGCTGCTTGAGATTACCTCTCGCAGATTCCACGGGGAGGAACCGCCTCCTGAGATTGCTTCCCTGATGAGGGAATTCGATGTCATTTTCGCTCCGACCTCCAGGTCTCTTTCACACACTAAGGCCAGAAGGGAGGCCTCGAGATTGGGAGTGAGGATCGCAACTCTGCCCGACATCTGGAGGCAAACGTTCTTAAGGGCGCTCAACGCCGACTATAAGAGAATCGCCCGGCGGAGTCGGAAACTGGCGGAGATAATCTCAAAAGGAAAAACTGCCAGAGTGACTACTCCCTCCGGAACCGATTTGACAATGCCCATAAGCGGAAGGAAGTGCAAAGCCGACACCGGCATCTTAGACAGACCGGGGGAATTCTGCAACCTTCCCGCCGGCGAGGCTTATATTGCTCCTTTAGAGGGCAAAACCGAGGGAGTGGCGGTGATTGACGGGGCTATGAGTGGAGTTGGAATCCTAGAGAAGCCAATCACAATCGTTTTTGAGAAGGGGTATGCGACCAAGATTTCGGGCGGTAACGAGGCTAAGAAGTTGAGGTCACTCCTGCAATCGGTCAAACACAAGAACGCTTACAATTTCGCAGAGCTCGGGATCGGCACCAACGACAAAGCCAAATTGTGCGGCTCGGTTCTCGAAGATGAAAAGGTGATGGGAACCATTCATATCGCCCTGGGCGACAGCAAGTCCATGGGAGGGAAAATCGAGGTGCCCTCGCATCTGGACGGGATGATGATGAAACCAAGCCTCTACGTGGATGACCAGGTCATAATGAAACAGGGAAGATTCAGAGTCTGAAAGCTCTGCTGGTCGTGGAGAGTGATGTCCCCGCCCCCAAAGATATTGAAAGCCATATCAAGAATATCGCTGCTGCTGGTTTTAGTGATTGCGCTCAGCTGTGCCAAGCGTTTGCCGCCGCCAGGCGGTCCCGAAGACAAAATCCCCCCGGTGGTCCTCAAACTTGATCCCAAGTCCGGCTCCACCAATGTGCCCCGGGACACGAGAATCAAAGTCACGTTCGACGAGCATATGGAGCAGAAGAAGACCAGCGAGGCTTTGTTCATC
Source organism: Candidatus Zixiibacteriota bacterium (assembly GCA_046759085.1). GTDB lineage: Bacteria > Zixibacteria > MSB-5A5 > DG-27 > DG-27 > DG-27. The sequence continues at coordinate 8,193 of JBHIBM010000028.1, read as the reverse complement.
TCCCCCTCGTTCAGAGAACCGCCGAAGTTGAAGTGGAAGGGGCGAACTCTGATTGTCGAGCCCGAAGAACCACTCTTAGGGAACAGAACCTACGTTGTGACAATTGGCACCGGTGCCTGCGACCTGCGCCGAAATCCCCTGGCGGCCTCGATCACCTTCGCCTTCTCCACCGGGGATTCAATTGACACCGGAAGCATCTCCGGGACTGCCGACCTGGAGGGAAAGAGACGATCGGGGCTCTCTCTGTGGGCTTATCTTTTTCCGACAGAGTCGAACCCGCCTCAGGCGGAGGGAGACAGTCTGCCCAACCCCATCAGGGTGTTGCCAGATTATGTGACTCAGACGGCCGAGGACGGGAGCTTCAAATTCTCATATCTCGGTCTGGGCTCTTATCGCCTCTTCGCCACCACCGACAAGAACCGAGATCTCTTGTGGGATCCTGGGGTGGAGCCTCTGGGAATCGCCGCCGGGGACGTGGTCATCGGCTTCCCCGGGGAAGAGGTGGTCGGCCTGGGAATCACCGCCACCAAACGGGACACCTTGAAGCCGGTTCTTTTGGGATGTCAACTTCTCCAGGGGAGGGTTTTAGAGGTCGAGTTCGAAAAAGAGATTCTCCAAGACGGTCTGCTCGATCCGGAGAGTTTTCTGATAAATCCGCTGGATACTGCTCTTTCACCCCCGACGATAGTGTCTCTTTACACTTACAGGGAGGGGACCAAATCGGTCTTCATTTTGCTTGAGGACTTAGTAGCGAAAGCGCAATATCGCCTAGAGGCTAGAAACCTCTTCACTTCCGGCTGCGTCCCCTTAGATGACAGCGCCAACTTCTGTCTCTTTTCTGTCCCGGAGATAGCTGATACCGTTGGCCCCGCGATTCATACGGTTTCTCCATCCGATAAGTCTGTCGCGGTATCCCTGGACACCATTATCGTCATTGAGTTCAGCGAGCGGATGGATACCGCCTCGGTCAACAGATCATTCTCTCTGACCGACACTCTCTTAACACCGGTGGAGGGTCAAAACTTCTGGTCATCCCCGATCAGCTTTCTGTTCAAACCGGACAGTCTGCTCCTCCCCAATACCGTCTATCTGCTCAACCTGGAGTTGGATTCCTGCGCGGATTTAAGTGGCAATCCTTTAGCTGACACCTCCTTTGACTATCGTTTCTTCACCGTGAACCCGGACACTTTCGGAACCATGTCCGGGGAAGTCCTGCTTTCTCCGAAGAGCTTCTCTTCACCGGTGGTCATACGTTTCCACCATCTCGAAAGAGGAGGGAAAAGCTACACCTCGCATCTGTCTGCTCCCAGAGAGTATAAGAACGAAAGGCTTTTCCCCGGCAGTTATCTGGTCAGCGCTTACCTGGATTCAAATGATAATCGCCGCAGGGATCTGGGTTGTCTGGAGCCTTTCGTTTTTTCGGAGCCGGAGGTGTTCTTTCCTGATACAGTGGAGGTCCGCTCTCGATGGGAGACCGAGGGAGTCTATCTGAAATTTGATTTGAGCTTTTACCGACGCTCGGATTGAGGATTTACCATTGAGGAGCTTACAGCGGATTCTCTGAATCTATGATCTTCTCAAGCGATAGCCGGATTCTCCACTCTGGCGCCGTCTCACCAATCTTGCCGCCACGCTGAGGTCGCTACCTTTACGGTTAGGAGCCTCTCAGTCTGCTTCTTTCTCAGAGTCAATCGCCGTTCATTATTGAACAGGAATGCTCAAAAGTCTCCAGTTCGTCAAGACCACAGACTTTCTGCCGAAAACGTAGTTTGAAAGGCGAGGGGATTTGCCCCGAGTTGTGTTCAGACCCGCCTGACAGTGCGAGGCTACGGTCGAGGCTCTTCCCGGTTGAATCGAGCGGGGCTGCAGCTTTCCTGGAGGAAGACTCACAAATGAAAGAGATGAAAATTATCGTCGCGCCTCTGGGGTCGGAGGAAAATGCGGTTCTGGTGAAAGTCTGGGGGGTGATCGACACTCTGACCGCTCCGAAGTTGGAGAGCACAATCGACGATTTGCTCTCCAGGCAGATTTACGATATCGTCGTCGACCTCCAGGCGGTCGATTACATCTCCTCCGCCGGCTGGGGCACCTTGATTGCCAACATCAGGGAAGTGAGGTTGAATCAGGGTGACATCATCCTGGTGGGGCTGAATCCGAACGTCCACGAGACCTTCCAGCTCTTAGAGCTGGGGGGAATTCTCAAGACCTGCGCAGATATTGGGAGCGCCTGTGGACAACTGCATATACCCCTCCAACGAGGTCGTCACAGAAGCGAGGCGCACTCATCCTTTTAGAAACGTAAGTATCTCGTGGAGGGAATCCGCTCCCAAGTGAGCTTTCGGTCTGATTGGGATGTATCAACCGTTAATAAACAGCCTCTTCAGTCTGCTGCCATCGTTAGTTATCAATTGCTCGGCACAACTGTCAGAGCTATGGCTTATGGGGAGCGCAATCACTTTCGGTTTTTTCGCGCTTCTGGCAACCTCACCAGGTCTCAAGCGGAGAGAACCCCAGGTTCGTGAAGAGGAGCTTGATCTTCTCGCCTTGATAGATGATTTCGATCTGGCCCGACTTGTCTGCAAAGATACAGACCTAAAAGAGCTCGCTTTTGACTCAGCAGAAAAGCTACAAGCTCTCTTCCGGGCGGATTCACTGTCTCTCTACCTCTTCTCCGGGAGTTCTGAGAGATTTCAGCTTTTCGTCTCTCTGGGCAAACCGATCCGGTTTCAGAGAGAGATTTCGAGCACCACCTATACTCAGATGAAGGAAGAGGTAGAGCCGCTTCCTGGCTCTGAGGCGGTTCTTGAAATCTCTACTACGAAGTTGACTGCCGGAGAGCGGAAAGAAAAAGCTTTGGACCTGCTGCTTGTCCCTCTGGAGGCCGAGGGAAGAAGCTACGGCTTCATTGCTAGCTCCCTGCCCCAGAGAGGTCTGAGCAGAAGGGCCTCTAAGATGGCAGAGTGGCTCTGTCAGGCTTTGACTCTGGCCTTCCTCTTGGAGGATTCTCGCGGCGAGACCTCGAGGCTCAAGGAGGACTATCGTCGGGTCGAAATCCAGAAGGGAGAGCTCACCCACCGGCTGCGGCAAAAGATCTTCGACCTCAACTCCCTGTTTAAGAGCTCCAATCGCCTCTTCGCCGTTCGCGACGAAAGGGAATTGGCAGGATCTCTTCTGGAGGTGGTAAAGGAACTCCTGGGGGCGCATTTCATCGGCTTCTGTGAGTGTGGCCCCGAGGTCGGGGAGGCCCTCTCAGTCCTGCGCGGTGGAGGCTTCGAGTTCTCCTCCTCGGCACTTCCGATCTTAACACCTGAGAGTCCCTTATACGGTTATCTCCAGGAGCATCGAGAGCCGATCTCACTGCCGGCCCTAACCAGCATCAAGCCCGAGGAGACTTACATCCTGAAACTCATAGAGCTGGATTTCAAGGCCACCTGCGGGATCTACTTCGGCAGTCAACTCTACGGTCTGGTGCTGTGTGGTCCCAAGCTGGACGGCAGAGATTACCATCACGGTGATTTGGAGGTTCTCTCGATCTTGAGCAATATGGCCTCGGTGGCGTTGCAGAATTTGAGGCAGTTTCGCTTGATCGAGGAACTCTCCTACACCGACAGCATGACGGGACTATACAACTACCGCTTTTTCTACAAGCGTTTGTCCGAAGAGCTCACCAGGGCCAAAAGGTATCTTCGCAAGCTCTCGTTGGTGATATTCGACTTAGACGAGTTTAAATCTCACAACGACCGCTACGGACATCAGATCGGAGATGAAATCCTGCGCCAGCTTTCTCAATACACCAAAGGGATCGTTCGTTCCATCGATGTGGTGTGTCGCTACGGAGGGGAGGAGTTCTGCGTCATCATGCCGGATACTGACCGGGAGGAGGTGAAGAGGTTCGTGGAGAGGTTGAGAGACGAGATAGCAAATTACAGATTCAGAATTGAAAGTCTCAGCGATTCGCCCAGGATTACCGCCAGCGTCGGAGCCGCAGTATTTCCCGAAGATGCCGACACCGTCGACCGCCTCATCTATTGCGCCGACATGGCCCTCTTGGAAGCCAAAAAGAAAGGTCGCAACCTCGCCTACCTCTTCACCCCGCAAATGGTGGTCACTGATTAGTGGTTATTGGTGCGTGGTGAGTGGTTAGTAGGTGGTCGGTAGTAGGTAGCAAGTAGTAGGTAGAGTTTCCTGCGACCCATCCCCGATAAGAAAACTGGCTCAACTGCCGATTTACTAAATGATTGTCTCAGACTGGAGGTCTCTGAGGAAATCCTCCGACGGGGGGTTTTAATGGTGAGAATGGAAGGATGGTCATGAAAAAGGTATTTCTGCTTCTCTTTCTCTTTTGGTCGGTGATCGCCTGGGGCCAGGAGCCGTATCGCATCGGGTATGAGGATGTGCTGCAGGTGAACTTCTGGCAGGAGCCGGAACTGAACACCGTCGTCAGGGTCGATAAGTTGGGGAATGTATCCCTGCCGATCGTGGGGGAGCTCCGGGCCGAAGGACTCACCCCCACGGAGCTCTCATCAGAGATAGTCGAGAGAATCTCCTTCTACAATCCGAGAATAAGTCAGGCGACGGTTCTGGTTACTCAATACAACAGTCGCGTGGTCTATGTCTTAGGACAGGTTCTCTCCCCCGGAGCTTATGGCTTCGAATCGATGCCGACCCTCTGGGAGGCGATCCTCAAAGCCGGGGGGATAACTGCGGAGGGGGACATGAGTCGAGTCGTCCTGATCCCCGGCGATGCGCGCGGCGGGGAGATACGACAACTGGATTTGGCCACCATACTGGGCCGCGGAAAGCTGGAGGAGATCCCCCGGCTCCGTCCCGGAGACACCGTGGACGTTCCCAGGAATGCCGAGATCTCCGCGGGGAGGGCCCCGACCTCCAGTCTCCTCAAGGGAGCAGAGGTTTTCTACGTTTACGGTCAGGTGAAGAATCCGGGGCTTTATGAGATCGGCGGCAACACCGACCTCCTGAAGGCCATAGTTCTGGCGGGAGGTCCAACTCCGGTTGCGGATTTGAGCAAGGTGAGGGTGATCTCCCCCGGAGAAGGCAACTCCACGGTTCTCACCTACGATCTCGATAAATACTCCCGCCAGGGTACCCCCGGCGAGGTCGAAATCCATGCCCGGGAGACGATCATGGTGCCGCTCAAAGGGGGTGGGAAGGCCACCGGCAAAAGGGTCCTTTCCTTCATAAAGCAAACCCTTCCCATCATCTCGGTGGCGATTACGACTTATATCAGTATCAGACTTTTCCGGGAGAGAAACTAAGACTTGCAAGAGGCGCCCACCAAAAATATCGATCTGAGGGAATATCTGGGGATCATCCTTCGCCGGAAGATGCTCTGGATTGTCCCGCTACTTTTGATCCCTCTTCTGGCCTGGGGGGGAAGTTTTCTCATCAAGCCAACCTATGAATCCTCCACCCTGATACTGATCGGCTCCTCCAAGCTTCTCTCCCGCTCCTTCTCGAGTCTGATCCCGGGTCAGGAGGAGAGGGTCTCACCATATAAGGTGGAAGAACACCTCAAGGTTCTGAAGAATCAAATCCTATCCAGTGGCTACCTGAAGCGGCTGATAACCATCTTGAAGATTCCTCCGGATGAGAGCGTGGTGAGGACCGCATACGAAATAAAGGGGGAGTTCCCGGACTTGGAGATGCAGGAGTTGGTCTTGAACCTGCAGGTGGAGAAGCTCAAGGGTTCTTTCTCGGTGAATTTTAAGGGGGAGAATCTGGTGGAGATCAGCGCTCGGGCCCACAACCCCTCCGAGGCCGCCAGCCGGGCGAAAACCTTGGGGGAGATTTTCATCGAGGAGAGCTTGGCCAACCAACTCCTGGGCATCAGGGGAGCCTTAGAGTTTTCCGATGAACAGCTGGCGATCTATCGTAAGCGTCTCTGGGAGGCGGAGGCGGAGCTGCGACGGTTTCAGGAGACGCTGCTGCGGGAATCGGCTGGAGCCGACCCCGCTTTAGCAATCAATATCAATTCCATGAACAACGCCGTCGATCTGGTCAAGATGGAACTGGAGAACCTCAAATCTCAAATCAACACCTTGGAGGGACGGTTGTTTTCCTCGGGGAACGCACATCTGGAATTGTCCTTCAGCCCCCATCTGCAGGAGCTGAAGACAAAGCTCTCTTCCACCAACGATCAACTAAAGAGAGGTTTGACCAGATACAACTGGTTGGACGCCAAGGTGGTCGCGGTAAATCAGGAGGTGCACTCCCTCCTGGATAGAATCGAAAGCGAGATCACCAAGCAGGTGGCCTCTCAGTTCGAAAGCAAAAGTTCCGCAGTCAAAAACACTCTGGAGGAGCTCACCTTTCTCAGACTGAAGGAGGATTTCGACCAGCAGAAGCTGGAAGTTTTGGAGTCCTCTTTAGAGAAACTGAACCGCCGGCTCACTCTCACCCCCAAGAATCAGCAGACCCTGGAGCGATTGCAGCGGAAGGTGGAGGAGAACCGCAGGGTGTACGAGCTGTTCAGCTCTCAGTACACCGGCGTCCAGATAAGTCAGGCCGCCACCCAGGCCGAGGCTGAAGCGAAATTCAAGGTGATTGAACCTGCAAGAATCCCGGTGGCTCCCATAAGTCCCAACCGGAGAAAGCTCCTAGTAAGTGCCGCCCTTCTGGGATTGGCGCTCGGATTTGGAAGTGTCATCGTGGCGGAGCTCTCCGACCACTCCTTCAAGAAGGTAGAGGAGATCGAAAGCCATTTGGGCCTGAAGGTGGTGGGGACCATCCCGCTCATAGAGCTGGCCGGCTGGAGGGCCCCCAAGAAGAAGGCCTGGATTTATATCGCTATCCTGATCGTAACCGCACTCTTGATCGGATTGGCGTATTTGGCGGGGAGCGGCCGTCTCCTCTTTCAGGTATGACGGAGAAAAAGCGAAAAGAGGTCAAAGCTAAAGGCCAGAGGCTCTGGATAAAGGAGCTCGCCAGGGGAGAGACCGCGGCCGCGGTCGAGTCTCGGAGACTGTTTGTCAATCTGAACAACCTGCCGCGTGAGTCCTCCTCCAGAGAGGTCCTGGTCACCAGCGCCACCGTGGGGGAGGGGAAAAGCACCATTGCCGCCCTTTTGGCTTTAGCCGCGGTCGAGAACACCGAGGAGGAGGTGCTTTTGGTCGACGCCGACCTGCGGCGCCCAATAATCCATAGCCTCTTCGGACTGAAACGAGATGGTGGCTTCAAAGAGCTTCTGAGCGGGAAAATCGATTTAGAGTCGGCTCTCAAGGACTCTTTTCAGCCCAACTTGAAGGTCATCACCTCCGGGAGTGGGAGGGAGTTTGTCTGGCAATTGTTGGAACCGGCGAAGCTCCGGGGACTCTTCCGTAGCTTGAGGTCCCGCTTCTCCTATTTGATCGTCGATACCCCTCCGGTGATCCCGGTTTCGGATGTGCTCAACCTGGCCTCGGAGTTGGAGAGGGTCTTGTTGGTGGTGAAAGCCGGAGAGACTCCCCGGGAAGTGGTCAAGAGGGCTACTGATCTCTTGAACGAGGCGGGCACACAAATTTTAGGGGTGGTCCTGAACAATGCTCGTCAGGTTCTACCATACTACTACAATTACTCCTATTATCATTATCACTATCGCGAACCAACGCTGCAAAAAGCGTCACCGTTAGAACTATCGTCCCGCTAAGCCTGCTTGCGATCTGTTCCGGGGGTTAGCCTCGGCTTGTAAGAGAGACCTCAGCAGTTCAACATTCATACACCCAAACAAGCATCTCTCTGCATAGTTGTGTAGCGCGGTGCAGAGGCTTTGATAGTGCCATCTTGAAGCCATAACCGGGCGGGCATAAACCCTCTGTTTTCTGCCCCTTGTCGTCTATTCCCGCTCCCCTTCAGGCGTGGGGCGAAATCCGGTCGTCGGCAGAGTTTTTGCGACTGCGGACTGGAGGGGAATGCGGATTTAAGAAGCGAGAGGAATTCCATGGCGACGAGGGTAACTTCCAAACACCGGGGTACGCGCTTGAGCGCAACCAAGGGAGCGGTCCTCGACAAAGAGGCCGATCGCAAGGTGGTCGAGTCCACTCCTCCGAAAGTCTCCTCTCCCGAAAACGGTTATGAGTATCTCTGTCGGGAGATTCTCTTCTCGCCGCTTTTTCTTCTCTCGACCATGGTTTACGTGACCGCGGCGAGGCTTTCTCGCTGGATCAGAGCTAAATCGCTCACTTCTGGAACGCTCAT